>JBOHCW010000152.1:0-7703 GCA_050725375.1 Actinocrinis sp.
GGCTGCACCGCCGCGGTCCGCTCGCCGCGGCCGCCGATCCCGCGCCCGCGCCGACCGGTTCGGCCGTCTTCTGCGCGAGTCCGCAGGTGTCGCAGTACCCGCCCTCGATGTTTCCGTCGCAGCCCGGCCGGCCGCACTTGATCCCGCTCACGCCTGGACCACTCCCCCTCGTCCGCCGGGCTGGGCCAGTGCCAGCACCGCCTTCTGGTACGCGGACAGCGCCCTGGTGGACGCCGCCAGGTCGCACGGTCTGGACCACAGCAGGTCGTGCGCCGCGTCGAATTGGGCTTCGAGCCGCAGATCCTCCGCGGCCCCCGATCTTGCCGCGCGCACCCGGTACGCCGCCAGCCGCCCGCGCAACTCCTCGCGCCGCTCCACCAGGCCGGCCATCGCCCGGTGGGTGCGCGTCGCCGCGTTCAGGGCCTCGTCCAGCGCGGCTTCGAGCGCCGCGGCCTCCTCGGCCAGGTGCCGCCACAGTCCGCGGTCGCGCAGGCCGGACAGGGCGGCGAGCCGGGCACGCAGCGCGGGTGCCTGGTTGGTGCGGGCCGGCAGGGCGCCGACCAGGATCTTCTCGCGCACCTCGGCCTCGGCCGCGCGCTGGCCCTGCTCGACGTCGGCGATCCGGTCGATCAGCCGGGCCAGCTGGTCCGCGCGCCGCTCGAAGTCGGCGCGCAGGTCGGCCGCGCCGGTCGCCGTGGCCGCCACCGAGTCCAGGTCGGCGCGCACGCGCGCGAGCCGGTCGGCGAAGCCGGAGTTCGGCGCGGACAGGCCGATCGGGTCGGCGAACACCTCGCGGCGCAGCTTCGTGTACTCGTCGCCGATGCCCGCCACGGACGCGGCCAGGGTCCGGTCGCCGATCTCGCGGACCGTCGCGATGACCTGCTTGAGCCGTTCCTGCACCGGGTCGGCCTGTTGGAACAGCCGGTTCCAGGCGCCGTCGGCGGCGGTGACGAAGTCGGCGGCCAGCTGGAAGTCGCTGTTCATCTGCTTGAGCGTGGCCGCGAGCGTGGCGCTCTCGGTGACGATGCTCGGGCCGAGCAGGGTGCGCTCGGACAGCGCGACGGCCTTCGTGGACAGCGTGATCGAATTGCCGCGCAGCAGCCCGGCGATGGCGGCCAGGTCCTCGGGGCGCGGCTTGGCGCGGCGGCCGCGGATCTCGGCGGCCCGGTTGAGCACGTCCTGGAAGGCGGTGTAGTTGTCCCACAGCGCGGTGATCCGCGCTGACATGCGCTGCCAGCGCTGCGCGGTGACGCCGGCCAGCGGCGCGCTGTCCAGCAGCTTGTAGCCGGAGTGGTCCGCCAGCTCCATCAACGCCTCGGAGACCCGGGACGCGTCGTTCCCCAGCCGCGCGAGTTCGGCGTCCACCTCCTCGCGGGTCGGCGGACCGTAAGCGGGGAAGACCATCGCCACCACGTCAGCCAGCGTATTGCGCCGCGGGCGGCTGTGCCGCGCCGAGGGCGGGTTTGAGCCAGGCGCCGTAGATCGTCTCCCAGGAATTCGCGCGTACCTGCTCCAGCACGCCGTTCACGAACCGGATCAGGTCGCTCTGGTTCTTTGCCACCGCGATCCCGTACGGCTCGCTCTCGACCACCTGCGGCAGCACGACCGTATTCGGGTCCTGTTTCTCCAGGCCGGCCAGGATGGTGTCGTCGGTGGAGATCGCCTGCACCTGGTTCTGTTGGAGGGCGACCAGGCAGTCGGTCAGGTTGGTGACGCCGTAGCCGACAGGATGCGACTTGTACCGCTCGACCGCCTGGATCGAGGTGGAGCCGGTCTGCGCGCACACCTTCTTGCCGCCGAGGTCGTCCAGCGACTTGATCCCGGAGTTCTTGAGCACCAGCACCCGCTGCTGCGCCTGGTAGTAGACGGAGGAGAACTGGACCTGCTTCGCCCGGTCACAGGTGATGGTGAAGGTGTCGACGACCATGTCCACGTAGTCCGGGCTCTGCGGGTTCGTCTGCTGCAGATCGGTGATCCGCTGCGCGTTGGTGACCGCCTTGAACTGGATGTGCGCGTCGTCCTGGGTGCCGAACAGCGCCTGCTCGACCTGTCGCGCGATGTCGACGTCGAACCCGGTCTCGACGCCGGAGGAGTCGAGGTAGCCGGTCAGGAATCCGTCCTGCGCGACGCCGACGATCAGCTTTCCGCGTCGCTTGATCGCGTTGACCTTGGCGCTGTTCGCCGCGGCGGCGTCCGGGCGCGGCGAGATCGCCTCGGGCTTGCAGGTCTGCGCGGCCGGCGCAGCGGACGACGAGCCGGACTCGACCCTGCCGACCTGCGGGATCGGCGCGGCGGGGTGCGCGCCGACCTCCACGACGCCGCCGCTGCACGACGAGAGGGCCAGCGCGAGCGCGGAGCCCAGCGCGGCGGTGAGGAAGAACACTGAGGTGCGGCGCGGGCGCGCGCGGCGGACGGTGCCGGTCGTCGCCTCGTGGCGGTCGATCATCGCTGTCTTCTCCTCGCGGCCGTTCACCGGTACTCCGCCAGCCTGCGGTTGACGCCGTAAGCCGCCGCCGCCGCGGCGAGCACGCCGAGGATCACGCCGATCCACAGTCCGCCGCCGAGCGCCGAGCCGGCCGAGCCGGAGTCGGAGACGTAAGCGGAGTGATCCGTCTTGTAGCGGGCGGCCAGCTCGGCGTCGAGCGACGAAGCGGCGGCCGTGACCGTGCTCGCGTTCGCCGCGTCGCCCTGACCGACATCGAGGTCGATCGCGTGGTGAAGGTCGCCCTGTGTCACGTCGTTCGCGACGCTGCTCATCCTGCCTTTCATCGCGGCCAGCAGGTTTTGGGCCGTCTTGTCACCGCTCTGGTCGCTGACCTGACGCAGCGCGGCCTTGCGGCCGGCGTCGTCCGTGCCGCCGTCCTCGCCGCGGTCGATCAGCGTCAGCGACTGATACGACTGTGCGAGGGCGATCTGGTTGCGGTCGCTGAGATTGGCGCTGAACACGGTGAAGTCCGTCTGAGCGCGATGCGACGCGCCCGCCGCGCCCAACGTCGCGGCAAGCGACCAGACGACGAGGACGAAGGCGATCAGGACGCCCACCGCGGCGCCGAGGTTGACCGTGCGCCGGGTGGTGCGCGAGAGCGAGCGTCCGGCGAAGAACAGCACGATCAGCGCGATCAGCACGACGACGATCAGCAACACCGGTGCGGAGGCGACGTCGTTCTGCGCGGAGGTCTGCGCGGCGCTCTCGTCCTGGGCGACCATCGCGACCTCCCGCAGCATAGGGCCGCGCAGCAGGCTCGAAGCCTCGCGCAGGTATGCGCCGGCGACCGGGTAGCCGAGTCGGTTGTTCGCCTGAGCGGTCGCGATCAGCCCGGTGTAGGCCGGCAGCTGCGAGGCGACCGCGCCGAGCTGCTTGGACGCCCCGTCGTCACCGGCCAGATCGCGGGAGGCCTGGGCGAGCGCGTTGGTGGCCTGGGTGACGTCCTTGGCGTACTGGTCGGTGAACCGGGCCGGCGGCACCTGTCCGGCCAGCAGCGCGGTCGCGGCGGTGGCGTCCGCGTCGGCCAGGGAGTGATAGAGCTCGTCGACGTTGGCCAGCAGCGCGGCCGAGTTCACCGCCCGGTTCTCCGCGGACTGCCGCGCGGCCAGCGTCGAGGCGCACATCGCGCCGGTGCCGAGCAGCGTGAGCACCATGACGCCGAGCACGATCCAGAGCCGTCTCGGAGTCTCCATCGAGGACTTGCCGGCCGGTCCCGGTTCGGAACGGGCACCCGTGTCGCCGCCCCGGTGCGTGATGCCAGGCCCGGTGAAGTTCTGTGCCGCCGTCGTCAAAGCCCTGTTCCCCCCATAGCGCATATCCCCATAGCCACTGCCCCCGTGATCATTGTCTCGCCGCCGCTGATCGCACACACCTTATTCCCCGCCCGACACAAGGTCATGGGTGGATGCGATCTCGTGTTCAGCCCGTGTCGGCGCCGTATTAATACAGCGTCTCGGGTGCTCGGGTGTCTCGGGATAAATAGTGCGCCTCGGGCCGCTTCAATGCGTCACACGTCGGCGAGCAGGGCGGGGAGCTCGGCAAGGCTGGAGATGCGGAAGTCGGCCTTCGCCACCAAGTCGCTCTCCTCCGCCGCCAGGTGGCCCCACGGACCACGCCGGATGTGCGCCGTGCGCAGTCCGGCCTCCCACGCCGGGCGCAGGTCGTTGTCCAGGCGGTCGCCGACGTAGCAGATCCGCTCCGGCGCGGCCGCCGGGCGCAGCTCGCGGCAGACCTCGACGACCTTGGCGAAGAACCGCGGATCGGGCTTCGAGATGCCCCAGGTGTCCGAGGTCGTCACCAGGTCGACCGCCAGGTTCAGCGAGTCGAGGATGCGGTGCGAGCGCTTGGTCTGGTTCGCCGCGATCACCACGAGGTACCCGGCGTCGTGCAGCGCGGCGATGGCCGGACGCGCGTCCGGATAGAGGTCGCGCTCGCCGTAGCCCTCGGGACGGCCGGCCTCGGCGCGCCGCTCGCGCTCGGCCTCCAGGTCGAAGCCGGGCCTGAAGTACTCGAACACCTCGCGATGGTCGCGGCCCGCGCCGATCACGGCGCCGAAGACCGCCGAGAAGGTGTGCCGTGGAACGCCGAGCCAGTCGGCCCACGCCTGGTACTCGACCGTCTCGTCGACCAGCGTCTCGCCGACGTCGAGGACCACGGCCTCGATCGTCTCGGATCCGTGGCGGGACAAGCTGTGGGAAGACACCGTGCGGTCTCCTGACGCTGGGCTGCATCCTCGCGCGGGTGCACGTGCAGACGCCCCGGTCGCGCCGACACCTTAGCGACCATGACGTGACCAGGCCCGGTTTCCAGCAGATTTACATGCGTTCGAGTTAACGGATGTGACGCACGAGGCGCCGTCAGCGACGCCTCGTGCACGCACGGTTGCCTGAGAGGGCGATGAGTTCCGTTTCGGGGGCGGGTCGGGGGCGGGGGCGGGTCAGGGGTGAGTCAGGGCCGCAGCGCCATCTCGACGATCTTCACCACGACCAGCACCGAGGCCAGCGCGAGATACAGGCGCAGCACCGTCATGCCGATCCGGCGGCTGCGCGGCATCGCGGCGCGGCCGAGCTCGGCCAGCGGCGGCATCCGCCAGTCGAGAGCGCCGGTACGGTCGATCGGCGCGCGCGTCGCGGACCTGCCGCGCCGCCCGAACAGCACGTAGGCCGCGAGCCCCAGCGTGAGCAGCCCGCAGACGCTCATCGCGTCGAGGATCTGACCCGCCGTCAGCTTGGGATCGAGCACCGCGAGCGTCAGGATCAGGGAGAGCGTGACGAGCACGGAGAGCACCGCGCCGGTGAACAGGTTCGTCTTGCGCCCGTTCACCCACGGCCCGAGCACGTCGCGGTCGTTGCACAGGACCAGCAGGTACACGGACGCGGACGGCAGCAGCACGCCCGCGAGCGCCTGCACGCCGTTGGTGATCAGGCCGAGCGGCGAGCCGGGGATCAGCACGACCGTCGCCGCGATGCCGATCAATCCGACGTAGACCGCGTAGAAGCCCTTCGCCTGCTTGACGCCCCGGTGCAGCGAGTGGTTGATGCCGAAGGTGTCCCCGGCCGCGTACGCGGTGGACAGGGAAACGGCGAACGCACCGATGATCGACGAGTCGAGCAGCGCGATGGCGAACAGGATCCCCGCCACGTGCCCGGCCTTGGCCGCGATGCCCTGCGCGAGCCCCTGCGCGTCGCTGAAATGCCCGGCCAGCGGCGTGCCCGCGACCGCGCTCGCCGAGAAGCCGATGATCGCCGCCGCGCCGACCACCACGACCACGATGCCGATCCACAGGTCGGCCTTCTCGTACTTGATGAAGCGCGGGGTGATCCGCTTGTCGATCACATACGACTGCTGGAAGAACAGTTGCCAGGGCGCGACCGTCGTGCCGACCAGCCCGATGATCAGCAGCATGACGGCCGCCTGCTGGCCGCCGCCCGGCAGCTGCGGCACGAGGAATCCGTGCGCCACCTCACCGGCCGAGGGGTGCAGCATCAGCGCGATCGGGATCAGCAGCAGGCTGCCGGCGCACAGCGTGATCACGACCCGCTCGAAGCGGCGGAACGAGCCGGTGGAAGCCGCCGCCACGATCACCGCGCCGGCCGCGAGCACCGACGGCACCTTGGGCAGGCCGAGGTAGCCGACCGCGAGCGTGATCCCGATGAACTCGGTGACCAGGGTCAGCGCATTGAGCAGGAACAGGTCGATGACGCTGAACGCGCCCCAGAACCGGCCGAAGCGCTCCATGATCAGCTTGCCGTGGCCGACCCCGGTGACCGCGCCGAGGCGCACCACCATTTCCTGGTTGACGTACAGGACCGGGACGAGCAGCAGCAGTACCCACAGCAGGCGGGTGCCGTAGTTCTGGCCGCTCTGCCCGTAGGTGGAGAAGGCGCCGGCGTCGTTGTCGCCGCACATGACGATCAGGCCGGGGCCGACGATCGCCAGCAGGGTCTTGAACTTGGCGGACAGGCCGTGGCGGGCGGCGGTGTCGCCGTGCTTGATGGTGCCCAGGGCACCGCGGATGTCGCCGACGTGAGCGGAGTCGAGCACGGAGCTCTCGGTCGGGGCCAGGATCAGGTCGGTCATGGTGGCGCGGTCCTTCCTCACGCCACGCACACGTTCGCGCCAGGTCTGGTCTGGCACGGGCGAGCACGTACGTGCAGGTCGGGCGGCGTACGTCTGCGGCCTCAGCGAGCTGACCCCGGGCAGCGCGCATCCACGCGTACGCCCATCGGCCCGTTGCGGCACCCTGCGACAGCGGATCAGCTCACTGAGAAAGGCTGATCACGCGGGCGCGGACGGCGCGTCGGGGCGTGTGCGTACGGCGCAAGTGCGCGAGAAGAAGGAGGTCAGCGGCTCAGCGCGCGGAGCACGCCGTGAACGGAAGAGGGCGTGTGCGCGTCGACGGCTCCTGTCTCGCAGGGTCCGTACTATGGCCGGGACTACTGGGTTCCATCGTTCGCCTCCCCTCGTCCGGGGCGCCGTAGCGCGACTCTGATATATGGATCTTGGTATGCCGTCGCGCCAGGCAGCGTAGTTCGGCACCGAACACCCATACGGTGACCAGGGCCAGAATCCACCCCGGCCCCAAGGCGGTCAAGAGCGGATACAACTCGTGTTTGCAATCGCACCCTCACCGCGCCGTCAGCCTAACACCCTGGCCGGAGCGGTCCGTGCCACTTACCGAAAGACGTCAGGCCAATGGCAGAACGTTCTTACGGCGTCCGGGTTCTCGCAGAATGCCCGGCCTTCATCGCCGAGCCGTTCCAGCCGCGGCCTCAGGCTGCGGTGACCGATGCGTAGTGTCGTCCGCTTGGTGCGTTCCAGGTGGTTGTGCCTGTCTCGCTGTGGTGGACAGTCCAGCCGCCGTGGTGTTTGAGCCGGTGGTGGTGTCGGCACAGCGGTTGAAGGTTCTCCGCCGTGCTGGGTCCGCCGCGCTGGGGGTGTTGGTGGTTGTAGGGCACGATGTGGTCCAGGTCTGTTCTGGCGGCGGGCATAGTGCAGGTGGGGAAGACGCAGTGTCCCTGCCGTGCGGACACCAGGCGGCGTACCGCGGCGGTGGGCCGGTACCGGGCCGGTTCGGCGTTAACCACCAGCCCGCTGTCGGGGTCGGTGAGCAGCCGCTGCCACAGGCTGTCTTGGCCGGCGGCGATCTGGCGTGCGGTGCCGGGGTCGATCGGCCCGAACCCGCACAGTTCCCCCGGCTCTTGGTCCAGGTGCAGCA
>JBOHCW010000153.1:0-18279 GCA_050725375.1 Actinocrinis sp.
CATACGCAGAGGTCGGCGAAGTCTCCGATCGAGAACTGATGCTCATCGGCGCGGCGCTCTATTGGGCCGAGGGTGTGAAGGACAAGTCTTATGCCCGGCGCGAGTACATCGACTTCATCAACAGCGATCCCGGCATGATCCGCCTGTTTCTCCGGTGGCTCGACCTGATGGGTGTCGAGCCGGAACGACGGCAATACCGGGTCCATATCCATGAAAGCGCTGACGTCGAAGCGGCAGAGGAATACTGGCGTTCGGTCATCGGGCGGCCGCAGACCGACTTCCGCCGGGCGACGCTGAAACGGCACAACCCGAAGACGGTGCGCCGCAGGACCGGCGACGGCTATCACGGCTGCCTCGACGTGACGGTGCGACGGTCGAGCAGCCTGTATCGCAGGGTGGACGGATTGTGGCGCGGAATCTTGGGGGCGCACGGCGCAGGGGTTATGCCAGACTAGGGCGCGAGTCCCCCAAGCATGGTCCGGCGTGTCGGCCGATGCCTTGAGAGGGCTCGAACCATCCCGGGTCGTCTAAGGGCAGGACGCGGTCTTTTGGTGTCCGTTATGGAGGTTCGAATCCTTCCCCGGGAGCCCTCGTCGGATTCGGGCTGCCGTGCGCCCCGGACCTTCCGAACAGTGCACGCGGGAACGAGTGGGAAGATCAGCCGGTAGGCTCGGTGGCGATCCAGCACCCGATGCCGAGGAGACCGGTGTGTCCGTCCCGAGTGCGCCAGATCCCGTCCGTCCGGCTGCCGTTCTGATCCTGGCGGCGGGCGAGGGCAAGCGGATGAAGTCCGCGATCCCGAAGGTCCTGCACACGCTGTGCGGGCGGTCGATGCTGGGGCACGTGGTGGCGGCCGCGCGCGAGCTCGGACCGGAGCGGCTGGTGGTCGTCGTCGGGCACGGGCGCGAGCAGGTTTCCGCGCACCTGGCCGGAATCGACGAGTCGATCCGGCCGGTGGTGCAGGAGGTCCAGCACGGGACCGGGCACGCGGTACGCATCGCGATGGAGGCACTGGGAGCGGACGGGGCGCTCGACGGGACTGTGGTGGTCACCTACGGTGACACGCCGCTGCTGACCGCCGGCACGCTGGACGGGCTTGTGACGGTGCATCAGGAGTCCGGCAACGCCGTGACCGTGCTGACCGCGAACGTGCCGGATCCGACCGGATACGGGCGCATCGTGCGCAGCGACGGACTGGTGACCGCGATCGTCGAGCAGAAGGACGCCACGGCCGAGCAGGCCGCGATCCGCGAGATCAACTCGGGTGTGTACGCCTTCGACGCCAAGCTGCTCGCCGAGGGGCTCTCCCGGCTGACCGCGGCGAACGCGCAGGGCGAGGAATACCTGACCGACGTGCTCGGCATCCTGTCCGGCGACGGGCACCGGGTCGGCGCGCTGACCGTGGCGGACCACCACGAGATCCTCGGCGCGAACGACCGCGCGCAACTGGCCGAGCTGCGCCGGACGTTCAACGCCCGGCTGACCGCGCACTGGATGCGCGAGGGCGTGACCATCGTCGACCCGGCGACGACGTGGATCGACGTGCAGGTCGAGCTGGAGCCGGACGTGACCGTGCACCCGAACACGCAGCTGTGCGGCGAGACCCGACTCGCCAGCGGCGCCGAGGTCGGCCCCAACTGCACGCTGACCGCGACGGTCGTCGGCGTCGGCGCGAAAGTGACGAACACCACCTCGGACGGTGCGCAGATCGGCGACGGCGCCACCGTCGGGCCGTACACCTACCTTCGCCCGGGCACGAAACTGGGCCGCCGGGCCAAGGCCGGCGGTTTCGTGGAGATGAAGAACGCCGAGGTCGGAGACGGTTCGAAGGTTCCGCACCTGTCGTATATCGGTGACACGCGGATCGGCGAGGGCAGCAACATCGGGGCCGGCACCATCACCGCGAACTACGACGGCGTCCACAAGCACCGCACCGAGATCGGCGACCACGTCTTCGTGGGCAGCGACAGCGTGCTGATCGCCCCGGCGAAACTGGCCGACGGGACGTACGTGGCGGCCGGATCGGCCATCGACCAGGAGGTTCCGGCCGGCGCGCTGGCCGTGGCCCGGGGCCGCCAGCGCAACGTGGCCGGCTGGGTCGAGGCCAGGCGGGCGGGCACGAAGAGCGCCGACGCGGCCCGGTCCGCACGGATGAACGAGGCAGGGCCAGAAGGTGAACATGCGGACGATAGCAGCGGTTCTTCTGAGACCATAGGATGAAAGACAAGGCCCGGCGTAGCCGGACGGCCAGGACGAACCTTCCCGAACCGGACAGACGGTGAGGACGAGGTGCCCACCTCAGGCCGCCCGGAAGTCGCGCTGTCCAGCGCGCCCGGGCCAGACCATCGCGGCGACCCGTTGGGAGATCGTGCAGTGACCGGGATCTTGGCCACCGGCCAGAAGAAGCTGATGCTGTTCTCCGGCCGGGCCCATCCGGAACTGGCCACGCAGGTCGCCCGCGAACTGGGCGTGGACCTGGCCCCGACCCGGGCGTTCGACTTCGCCAACGGCGAGATCTACGTGCGCTTCGAGGAGTCGGTGCGCGGCAGCGACGCGTTCGTGCTGCAGAGCCACACCGCGCCGATCAACCAGTGGATCATGGAACAGCTGATCATGGTGGACGCGCTCAAGCGCGCCTCCGCCAAGCGGATCACCGTGATCATGCCGTTCTACGGCTACGCCCGGCAGGACAAGAAGCACCTGGGCCGCGAGCCGATCTCCGCCCGGCTGATGGCCGACCTGTTCAAGCAGGCCGGCGCGGACCGGCTGATGGCGATCGACCTGCACGCCGACCAGATCCAGGGCTACTTCGACGGCCCGGTCGACCACCTGTGGGCGATGCCGCTGCTGATCAAGTACATCCGCGAGAACGTCGACCAGTCCCGGCTGACCATCGTCTCCCCGGACGTGGGCCGGGTGAAGGTCGCCGACAAGTGGAGCGACCGGCTCGGCGCCCCGATCGCGATCGTGCACAAGCGGCGCGACGCCAACGTCGCCAACGAGGTCTCGGTGCACGAGATCGTCGGAGACATCCGCGACCGCGTCTGCGTCCTGGTCGACGACATGATCGACACCGCCGGCACCATCTGCGCCGCGGCCGAGGCGATGTACGAGAACGGTGCCGCCGAGGTCATCGTGGTCGCCACCCACGCCGTGTTCTCCGGTCCCGCGATCGACCGCCTGAAGAACTCGCGGATCAGCCAGGTCGTGGTCACCGACACCCTGCCGCTGGGTGAAGAGCGCCGCTTCGACAAGCTCACGGTGCTCTCGGTGGCCCCGATCGTCGCCCGCGCCATCTCCGAGGTCTTCGAGGACGGCTCGGTCACCTCCATGTTCGAGGACGAGGTCTAGCGTCCCCGCGCCCGTCGCGACGGCCGGCGAACGCACTTGCGGCGAGCCGACCGGCTGGTCGGGACGGGCGGGCGGCTCGGATAGACTCTTCGGGTTGCCCGGCGAGGGAGGGGCCGTTTCGGCCCGCTCCGTGATCGACGTGCTGATCGAGGGATCGGGCGGGATTTTCGCGGGCCGGCGTGCTGTTCATCGCGCGCGGCCCGGGTTCCGCCCCGGTGTCGAGATTCGCCGATCGCCCAGGCCGTCCCGATACCGAGGAGGAGAAACCATGGCGGAAGTTCGCATCGACGCCGAGTCCCGCGACAGTTTCGGCAAGGGCGCCGCGCGCCAGTTGCGCCGCGCCGGCAGGATCCCGGCCGTGCTGTACGGCCACAAGGAGCAGCCGGTCCACCTGTCGCTGCCCGAGCACGATCTGTTCATGGCGCTCAAGAGCGCGAACGTGCTGCTGAACCTGGACTTCGGCGACCGCAGCCAACTGGCGCTGCCGAAGGCCGTGCAGAAGGACCCGGTGCGCCGCACCATCGAGCACATCGACCTGCTGCTGGTGCGCCGCGGCGAGACCGTCACGGTCGAGATCCCGGTGGTCACCGTCGGCGAGATCGCGCCCGGCGGCCTGCTGGAGCACACGATGACCACGCTGGCCGTCGAGGCCGAAGCCACCCACATCCCGCAGTCGATCGAGGTCTCCGTCGCGGGCCTGGGGGTCGGCGCTCAGGTGCTGGCCAAGGACATCGCGCTGCCGCGCGGCGCGGTGCTGTCGACCGACGGCGAGCACGTCGTCGTGCACGTGCTGGCCTCGCCGACCGCCGAGGACATGGCGGGCGACACCGGTGCCGAGAGCGCTGACGGCGACGAGTCGATCGAGGCTTCCGCCGAGGTCTGAGACGCCCTCTGAGAGCAGTGAGCTGTGCCGTACTCCGGTCGTCTTGACGGAGTGCGGCACAGTCGTGTGTGCACAGGTGTGTGGCGTGCGGTGGGCAGTGCGTACGCAGCCGGTCGCGGCATAGGGCGTCGGCATATGAGTCATCGGATACTCGGGAAGGTACGGTCGGACGGATGGCTGCGGACAACGCGCCCTGGTTGGTCGTCGGCCTGGGCAACCCCGGGCCGGATTACTCCTCGACGCGGCACAACGCCGGGTTCATGGTCGCCGACCTGCTCGCCGGGCGGATGGGCGGCAGGTTCAAGGCGCACCGCGGCTCGGCCGACGTGATCGAGGGCCGCGTCGCCGGGGTACGCGTGGTGCTGGCCAAGCCGAAGTCGTACATGAACCTCTCGGGCGGTCCTACCGCCTCGCTGCGCGACTTCTTCAAGGTGCCGGTCGAGCGGATCGTCGTCGTACACGACGAACTCGACCTGCCGTTCGGCGCGCTGCGGCTCAAGCGCGGCGGCGGGGACAACGGCCACAACGGGCTGAAGTCGATCACGAAGTCGATCGGCACACGCGAATACCTGCGCGTGCGGTTCGGGATCGGCCGTCCGCCGGGCCGGCAGGACCCGGCGGACTTCGTGCTCAAGGCCTTCTCCTCGGTGGAGAACAAGGAACTGCCGTTCCACGTGGATCGGGCCGCCGACGCTGTCGAGGCATTGGTGACGCAGTCGCTGGAAGCGGCGCAGAACCAGTTCCATGCGGGCGAGTAGCAGTCGCGACCACTACTCGTTCGCGACGGCTACATGTCCGGCGGTCCTTCGGCTCCGCCCGGGGCTCGCGGGGTTGCACGGATCCGGTGATGCGAGGATGGAACGGTGACCTACGACTACGCGGCCCCCGCGTCCCAGAAGCTCTTCGACCGCGCCCAGGCTGTCACGCCGGGCGGGGTCAACTCGCCGGTTCGGGCGTTTCGCGGGGTCGGCGGCACGCCGCGGTTCATGGTGTCTGGCGAGGGCGCCTATCTGACGGACGCGGACGGCCGCGAGTACGTCGACCTGGTCTGCTCCTGGGGGCCGCTGATCCTCGGCCACGCGTTTCCGGCGGTGATCGAGGCCGCTTCGGCGGCACTGCGGCGCGGCACTTCCTTCGGTACGCCGAGCGAGGGCGAGGTCGCGCTCGCGGAGGAGATCGTGGCGCGGATCGCGCCGGTCGAGCAGGTGCGGCTGGTGTCCTCGGGCACCGAGGCGACCATGTCGGCGATCCGGCTGGCGCGCGGGTTCACCGGCCGCTCGAAGGTGGTCAAGTTCGCCGGCTGCTATCACGGACACGTCGACGCGCTGCTCGCCGCCGCCGGGTCCGGCGTCGCGACGCTGGGGCTGCCGGACACGCCCGGTGTTACAGGTGCTCAGGCCGGTGAGACGATCGTGCTGCCCTATAACGACGTCGAAGCGGTACGCGCCGCGTTCGCCGAGTACGGCGAGCAGATCGCGTGCGTGATCACCGAAGCCGCGGCGGGCAACATGGGTGTGGTGCCGCCGCTGGACGGCTTCAACGCGGCGGTGCGTGACCTTTGCCACACGCACGGCGCGCTCTATATCTCCGATGAAGTGATGACCGGATTCAGGTCCTCGCGCGAAGGATGGTTCGGCCTCGACGGCGTGGCGCCGGACCTGATGACCTTCGGCAAGGTGATGGGTGGCGGCTTCCCCGCGGCGGCGTTCGGCGGGCGCGCGGACGTGATGGCGCGGCTCGCGCCGGCCGGGCCGGTGTACCAGGCCGGCACGCTGTCCGGTAACCCGGTGGCGACGGCCGCGGGCCTGGCGACGCTGCGCAACTGCACGCCGGAGCTGTACGACCGGCTCGGCGAGACGGCGCGCACCATCGCGGGCCTCGCCTCGGACGCGCTGGCCAAGGAGGGTGTCGCACATCAGGTGCAGTTCGCCGGGACGATGTTCTCGGTGTTCTTCACCGACGAGCCCGTGCACGACTACGACACGGCGAAGCGGCAGGACACCGAGCGATTCAAGGCGTTCTTCCACGCGATGCTCGCCGGGGGCGTGTACCTGCCGCCGAGCGCGTTCGAAGCCTGGTTCGTCTCGGGCGCGCACGACGCGGGCGCGATCGAGCGGATCGCGGCGGCGCTACCGGTAGCCGCCCGTGCGGCGGCCGAGGTCGCATAACGCGTCGTCAGCGGCGGTAAGACCTCCCCTGAGGGAACGACTGCGACACCGGGCGTTCGCATCGACGACATAGGATGCGCGGCATGACGCAGATCGACCCCGGCGTGAAGACCACCGTCCACCTGATGCGGCACGGCGAGGTGTACAACCCGACCGGGATCCTCTACGGCAGGCTGCCCGGCTTCCATCTGTCCGACCTCGGCCGGCAGATGGCGGAGCGTGCCGCGCAGTTCTTCGCCGAGCGCGACGTGGTCGCCGTGATCGCCTCGCCGCTGGACCGCGCGCAGGAGACCGCGACGCCGATCGCGGTCAAGCGCGGCCTGGAGGTCGGCACCGACGGTCGGCTGATCGAGGCGGCGAACTACTTCGAGGGCAAGCGGTTCAGCGTCGGCGACGGCGTTCTGAAGCGGCCCGCGGTGTGGCCGAAGCTGTACAACCCGTTCAAGCCCTCGTGGGGCGAGCCGTACACCGAGCAGGTCGAGCGGATGCGCGCCGCGCTGGAGGCCGCGCGGGACAAGGCGGCCGGGCACGAGGTCGTCTGCGTGAGCCACCAGCTGCCGATCTGGGTGACCCGGCTGGCCGCCGAGCACCGTCGGCTGTGGCACGATCCGCGCAGGCGCGAGTGCTCGCTCGCCTCCGTGACCTCGTTCCATTACGTGGGCACGCAGCTGGTCGGCGTCGAGTACCAGGAGCCGGCTAAGGACCTGGTGCCGCCGAAGGACACGAAGAAGTTCGTCGCCGGGGCCTGACCCGCCGCCGGACCCCCAGCGCTTTGCCCGAATACGACCGTGCGAAACTCTTCGCATGGTCGTACCCGTAACCTTCCGACGTTCCCGCCACCGGATCGGAGTTCTCAGCGCGGCGGCGATCGTAGCTGCGCTGGGGGGCACAGCAGTGCTGTCCGGGTGCGCCAACACGACCGGGGGCACGGGCAACATCGGTTACGTGCCGGCGGAATCCTCAAGCATCACTGTTGTGAAGGCGGCTCAGCGTTCGGCCGCGCCGACTCTGTCAGGCACCTCGCTCGAGGGTAAGAACCTCGCCCTGAGCGACTATCGCGGCAAGTACGTCGTGGTGAACGTGTGGGGCTCGTGGTGCACTCCGTGCCGCATCGAGAGCCCCGGCCTGGAGGAGACCTACCAGAAGTACCAGTCAAAGGGCGTCCAGTTCCTCGGCCTGAACACGCACGACGACAATGCCGCCGCGCTGGCCTTCGTCGCCGCCGACAAGATCACGTACCCCTCGTTCCAGGACCCCGACGAGACACTGCTGCTCCAGTTCAAGTCCGTGGTGCCGCCGACCTCGATCCCGTCGACGATCATCGTCGACCCGAACGGCAAGGTCGCGGCGCGCATCATCGGCGTGGTGACCGAGCCGCAGCTGATCCAGACGCTCGACCAGGTCCTGGGCGGTCACTGACGTGTCCAGCGTTGCGTCGGTCATCGACGGCGGCTCACTCCTGCTGGCCGCGCCGGTAGCACTGGCCGCGGGCGCGATCTCATTCGCGTCACCGTGCGTGTTACCGCTCGTGCCGGGTTACCTGTCGTATGTCACCGGCATGTCGGCCGCGGATGCGCAGGACGTACAGGCACGTGCCGCCGCACCGGCTGACGAAGCCGCCTACCGCCGACGGGTCCGCGGACGCACGATCCTCGGCGCGGCACTGTTCGTGTTCGGATTCACCGCCGTGTTCGTCTCGGCGGGCGCGGCCTTCGGGTACGCGGGTTCGAGCCTGATAACGCATCAGCGCATCCTGGAGCAGGTGCTCGGCAGCCTGGTGATCGTGCTCGGCCTGTTCTTCGCGGGCCTGGTCCCGCAACGCTGGTCCGGCTGGCTGCAGCGTGACGCGCGCGTGCACTACCGGCCGACCGTGGGGCTGGTCGGCGCGCCGCTGTTGGGCATCCTGTTCGGCATCGGCTGGACGCCGTGCCTCGGTCCGACGCTCACCGCGGTGCAGACGCTCGCGTGGACGCAGGCGTCGGCCGGACGCGGCGCGTTCCTTGCCGCCGTGTACTGCGTCGGGCTCGGACTGCCCTTCATCCTGACGGCGGTCGCGTTCCGCCGGGCGATGACCGCGTTCGGCTGGATCAAGAGCCACTACAGCCTGGTGATGCGGGTCGGCGGCGCGATGCTCGTCGTGGTCGGCGCGGCGATGGTGAGCGGGGCGTGGGACCACCTGATCCACCTCATGCAGGGGTGGGTCGCAGGCTTCAGTCTGCCGCTGTGAGCGGCGGGCGACCCGAGACGACAAACCGAGGCGAGAGCGTGACTGAGCAGACGGACGAGGCGGGCGCGACCGGAGCCGTGGCGTCGGACGAGCCGCCGGCGACGCTCGACGAGACCCCGGCCGCGGCCGCCGACGTGGCGTTCGAGGAGGCCGACCGGCTCTCCACCGCGCCGCGCGATTCCTCGATCGCGGTGCCCACGCTCGGCACGGGTGGCATGCTGCGCTGGATCTGGCGGCAGCTGACCTCGATGCGCATCGCGCTGACCCTGCTGTTCCTGCTCTCGCTGGCCGCGATCCCCGGCTCGCTGCTGCCGCAGCGCGAGATCGACCCGAGCAAGGTGCTGCGGTTCTACGTGGCGCACAAGGGCTGGGCGCCGGTCCTGGACAAGCTGCAACTTTTCGACGTTTTCGAGTCCGTCTGGTTCGGCGCGATCTACTGCCTGCTGTTCATCTCGCTGGTCGGCTGCATCCTGCCGCGGTCGCTGGCGCACTTCAAGGCGATGAGAGGCGCTCCGCCGGCCGCTCCGCGCAACCTCAAGCGGCTGCCGGTACACGCCTCGTTCCGTACCGCCGCGCCCGCCGACCAGGCGCTGGCCGCCGCGGGCAAGCGGCTCAAGAGCCGTAGGTTCCGCACGGTGACCGGCTCGGACGCGGCCGGTACGTGGGTGTCCTCGGAGAAGGGCTACCTGCGCGAGACCGGCAACCTGATCTTCCACATCGCGCTGATCGGCTTCCTGTGCGCCGTCGGGATCGGACACTTCTGGGGCTTCAAGGGCGCGCGCCTGGTCACCGAGGGCAGCGGCTTCTGCGACACGGTGGCCGGCTACGACTCGCTGACGATGGGCCAGCGGGTGCACCCGGAGAACCTGCCGCCGTTCTGCATCGCGCTGAGCAAGTTCACCGCGAGCTACCAGACCAGCGGCGACCAGATGGGCCAGCCGCGCACCTTCGACGCGAACGTCGACTACCGCGCGACGCCGAGCAGTCGGGCGCGGAAGGTGGACGTGCGGGTCAACTCGCCGATCACCGTCAACGGCACGAACGTCTTCCTGGAGGGCCACGGGTACGCGCCGGTCGTGACCGTCAAGGACGGCACCGGACGGGTCGTGTTCGACGGTCCGGTCATCTTCCTCGGGGTCGACGCGAACTTCACCTCCAACGGCGCGATCAAGGTCCCGGACGCCCAGCCGAAGGGCCTGGGCTTCCAGGGCTGGCTGCTGCCGACCGCCGTGCAGCTGCCCGGCTCGATGCCCGCCTCGGTCTTCCCGGCCGCGCAGAATCCGGAGCTGATCCTGGCCGCGTACGCCGGCGACCTGAACATGGACGGCGGCGAGTCGCAGAGCGTGTACACGCTCGACACCTCGCACATGAAGCAGCTTGACGTGAAGAGCAAGACGAACCCGCAGGCCGGCAACGCGCTGCAGCTGTCGGTCGGCCAGACCGCGACGCTGCCGAACGGGGTGGGCTCGATCACCTTCGACGGCGTCAAGCAGTGGGCGCAGTTCAACATCGCCTACGACCCCGGCCAGCCGATCGCGCTCGGCTCGGCCATCGCCGCGGTGCTCGGCCTGATCGGCTCGCTGGGCATCCGCCGCCGCCGGATCTGGGTGCGGATCACCGAGCAGGGCGACGGCACGCGGCTGGTCGAGGTCGCCGGACTGGCCCGCACCGCCGGTGCGACGCCGACCACGGAGGTCACCGAGTCGGCCGAGGCGCTGGCCGCGCAGCTGACCGTCCTGCGGCCGTCGAAGGACGGCGGCGGCGGGGGCGGCGGGGGTGACGGGCCGTCAGGCGGTATCGCGGCCGGGTCGGACCCGGCGCCGAAGATCGAATCCCCGCGCGCCACACTGGACTCGGCCGGCAGCACCGGCCAAGACACGGCAGCCGAAGAAGCGACCGCCGAGCGCACCCCCGTCCCGCGCACTGGAGCGTCCGCGTGAGCATCAACGAGAACTACGCGCACTACAGCAACCTGTACATCGCGCTTGCCCTGGTCGCCTACGCGGCGGCGTTCTTCGCGTACTGCGCCGAGTGGGCCTTCGGATCGCGCTCGTGGCTCGGCGCGAAGGCCGCCGCCGTCGGCACACAGGAAGCCGCGGCCTCGACGGCCGGGCGCGAGCGCGAGGCGGTGCGGTCCGTCGGCTCGTCCGGCGTCGCGGTGCTGACGCGCACTCAGGACGAGGACGAGGAGCCGACCGTCGCCGGCGGCTCGCTGCGCGCCGAGGCCGTCGGCCGGTTCGCTGTGATGGCGTCGTACATCGGCTTCGCGCTGCACGCCTCCGGAGTGGTGTTCCGCGGCCTGTCCGTGCAACGGGTGCCGTGGGCGAACATGTACGAGTTCTCCTGTGCCGCCGCGCTCGCGATGTCGTTCGCGTACCTCGTGCTGCTGACCACACGCCGCAACGTGCGCTGGCTCGGCCTGCCCGTGACCTTCATCGTGCTGCTCACGCTCGGCGTTGCGTACACGGTGCTCTACACCGACGCCGAAGAGCTTGTACCGGCGCTGCACTCCTACTGGCTGTACATCCACGTAACCGCCGCGGTGCTGTCCACAGGCGCGTTCGGCGTGGCGACGATCGCAACAGTTCTGTACCTGCTGAAGGCCAGCTCCGAGGAGGGCAAGCTGCCGCGGCTGAGCGCGCAGCTGGACCGCGTGCCGTCCTCCGCGACGCTGGACCGCACCGCGTACCGGGTGATCGCGTTCATCTTCCCACTGTGGACCTTCGCGGTGATCGCCGGCGCGATCTGGGCCGAGAAGGCCTGGGGCCGCTACTGGGGCTGGGACCCGAAGGAGACCTGGTCGTTCATCGTCTGGGTCATCTACGCCGCCTACCTGCACGCGCGCGCGACGCACGGCTGGAAGGGCCGGGCGGCGGCCTGGATCGCACTAGCCGCTTTCGTCTGCGTCATGTTCAATTACTTCGGCGTTAACACCCTGCTTACCGGCAAGCACAGCTACGCGGGCCTGTAAATCGGCGCTCGCGGCCCTTCCGCAGAGGCCGCCCAACCGCCCGCGCCGGATACGTTGCCACATCCTGTAAGACCTGGACGGGCAACCGGCGCGGGACCTCGGGCGTCTTCAATGGGGACAACAGGGTGAACGGGGCGGGGCGACTTCCGCCGACGTGACTCAACGCGGAAGGATTGCGACCTGATGAGCGACGATCGCGGCTGGTACCCGGCTTACGGGGCCGACGACCGCGGTGGAGAGGGACAGTACCGGGACGAGCCCGAGTACGACCCGTACGCACAGGGCCAGCAGTCCGGTCGTCCGCCGCAGGGCCGGCCGCCGTACCAGCAGGGTGGCCAGCAACCGCACGACGTATACCAGCCCCCCCGCCCGCCGCAGCCGCAGCGTCCGCAGCCGCCCCAGCAGCAGCCGTGGAACGGCGGCGGCGGTGGTAACGACGCGTATGGGCGCCAGGGCGGCGCCCCTTACGGGCGTGACCCCTATAGCGGTGACGGTCGCGGGGACCAGGGCGGCTACGGGAATGCCGGTTACGGGGACCAGGACCGTGGACGCGGTAACGACCGCGCGATGCCCGTGGACGCGTACCCCGGCCGTGACCGATACGCCGAACCCGCGTGGGCTCCGGCGGACGGACAGCAGGGCGGCGGCCGAGGCAGGCGCGGCGCACCCGGAGACGATGAGGCCGACGCCTGGTCGCCGCGCTCCCGCAACGGCCGCGGCGGCGCCCAGACCAGCGCGATGGGCGCGGTCGGCGGCGTGGCCGAGGGCCACGTCAACGAAGACGTCGACCTGGACGAGATCGACCCCAACGGACGGGCCAGGCGCGCCGCCGAGGCCGCCGGGAGCGGCCGCAAGCCGCAGTCGCGCAAGCGCAAGGCGGTCAAGTGGACCGCGATCGGCGTGTCGACCACCCTGGTCCTGATACTCGGCGTCGGCGCGTACGTGGTCCTGCACCTGACCGGCAACATCAAGCACACCGCGCTGCTGCAGAACGGCGTGTCCCAGTCGCCGGAGCCGGTCGACAAGTACGGTCACTCGCCGCTGAACATCCTGGTGATCGGCTCGGACACCCGCTCCACCGCCGCCAACTGCAAGCTCGGCGGCGACTGCGGCGCGGGCGCGAACGCGGACGTCGAGATGCTCGTGCACCTGTCCGCCGACCGCTCCAACGCCACGGTCATGTCGATCCCGCGCGACACCGTCGTGAAACTGCCGCACTGCACAGACCCGACTACGCACGCGACCGGCGGCGGCTACTCGGCCACCATCAACACCTCGCTGCAGTGGGGACCGTCCTGCACGGTCCAGGCGGTGAAGAACCTGACCGGTCTGATCATCGACCACTTCGTCATGGTCGACTTCTCCGGCGTCGAGACGCTGTCCAACGCGCTGGGCGGCGTACAGGTCTGCGTGTCGAACAAGATGTACGACTCGTACTCGCACCTGCGCCTGAACCAGGGTGTCAACATGGTCAAGGGGCTGAGTGCGCTGGAGTTCGTGCGCACCCGGCACGGCTTCTACGACGGCTCGGACATCGGCCGGGAGAAGGCCCAGCACTACTTCCTCGGGGCGATGATCCGCGAGGTGCGCGGCAGCATGAACCTGTCCGACTTCGGCACGCTGTTCAAGGTCGCCGACGCCGCGACCAGGGCGCTGACCGTCGATGACGGCCTGAGCGGGGTGACCGGACTGGAGGGCCTGGCCACCACGATGAACCGGGTGCCGACCGACCGGATCTCGTTCGTGACGATGCCATGGGGTCAGGATCCGGCGAGCAAGGCGCACGTGATAGCCGCGCAGCCTTCCGCCAATGAGATGTTCACCAACCTCCAGAACGACGTGCCCTATACGGCCACCACCGGTAAGGCAACGACGACCGCTCCCTCTACCACGAAGGCCCCGGCGAGCACTCCGGCCACCACGCAAGCGCCGAACGCGCTGGCGACGCCGACGGTCACCGTGAACAAGGCCCAGGTTCACGTCCAGGTGCTCAACGGCACCACGGTGAACGGCCGGGCCGCGGCGGTCAAGGGCGGACTGGTCACCGACGGGTTCACGCTTGCCTCGATCGGTGGCACCGCGCCGTCGAGCTCGACGACGAAGGTCTACTACCCGTCGAGCCGCGCCGACTCGGCCGCGACCGTGGCCAACGCGCTCGCGCTGCCCGCCTCGGCCCTGGTGCAGTCGAGCGCTTACGCGGAGGTGACCGTGGTCATCGGCAGCGACTGGCCGAGCGGCACCGCCTTCGGCGGCGCCTCGGCCGGCGGCGCGAAGGCCGGCGCCAAGGCGGCCTCGGCACCGTCGGTCGCGTCGCTGTCTAACGCCGCGACGACCACAGGCTGCGTGCCGGTGTTCCCCGGCGACATCGTCAAGTAACGCGACGGCTAGGCAGGGGCGGAGCGGTCCACGCAAGATCCCGTTGTCGGGCGACGTACCGCACAATGGAGCGGTGGACTCGTCATCGCACACTGGCAACGCATCGGCATCAGGCGCGGCCAAGCGCCCTTGGGTTGTCATGAGCTGTACGACGTCGCTCGACGGGTATCTCGACGACACGACGCCGCGCCGTCTCATGCTGTCCAATGACGCAGACTTCGACCGTGTCGACGAGCTGCGTGCGTCCGTTGACGCGATCCTCGTCGGCGCGGGCACCGTGCGCGCCGACAACCCGCGGTTGCTGGTGCGTTCCGCGCAGCGGCGCGAGGCACGCGTCGTACGTGGCGAGTCGGCCAGCCCGTTGCGTGTGGTCGTCTCCGGCTCGGGCGAACTGGACCGCGACGCGGCCGTGTTCACCGCCGAGGGCGCCGAGACCGCGGTCTACTCCGGGCGCCCGGTCGACTTCAACGAAATGCTGGCCGACCTGGCCCGCCGCGGAGTACGGCGGCTGATGGTCGAGGGCGGCGCGAGCGTGCTCACCCGGTTGCTGGCACTCGACCTGGCCGACGAGATCCAGCTGTCGGTCGCACCGTTCCTGCTCGGCGACGCTGACGCGCCGCGAGCGTTCGGTGCGGCCGGTTACCCGCAGGCGCCGGGCCGCCGGATGATCCTGGCCGACACGCGTTCAATCGGGGACGTGCAGTTCTCGCGTTATCTGATCAACCGTCAGGTGTCCCCGGACGGCGCAGACGACGCGGCCATGCTGCGACTGGCGATCGAGCTGTCGCGCTCGTGCCCGCCGGCCGTCGGCGCCTACTCGGTCGGCGCGATCGTCACCGACGCACAGGGCGTGGTCATCGCCACCGGGTACTCGCGCGAGTTGCTGCGCGGCCTCGGAGACCCGGCCAAGAACCACGCCGAGGAAGTCGCGCTGGCCAAGCTCGCGCCGGGCGACCCGCGGCTCAAGGGCGCGACGATGTACACCTCGCTCGAACCCTGCTCGCCACGCGCGTCCCGTCCGCTCAGCTGTACCGATCACATCCTCGCGGCGGGCATACCGCGCGTGGTGCTCGCGCTGCGCGAACCGGCGCTGCTCGCGGTCTGCGACGGCGCTGACCGGCTGCGGGCCGCGGGCGTCGAGGTCGTCGAACTGCCCGAGCTTGCCGAACAGGTCCGTGCCGTGAACGCGCACCTGCTCGCTTAAGGCCCCGGGCCCTCGAAGGCAGCGTCGGCGCGAAGAGGCGCGTGCGGACCGGTAAGGCACTGCGCCCGTGGAAAGCGGCTGTGTGGATACTTGACCCATGGCTTACGAAGATCTGCGCTCCTTCCTCAAGGTGCTCGAACGTGCGGGGGAGCTGCGCCGGATCAAGGTCCAGGTCGACCCGTACCTCGAGGTCGGCGAGATCACCGACCGGGTGCAGAAGGCGCACGGACCGGCGCTGCTGTTCGAGAACGTCAAGGGCTCCGACCTGTCACTGGCCATGAACGTCTACGGCACGCAGCGGCGGCTGTGCCTCGCGCTGGGCCTCAAGAGCCTGGACGAGATCGGCTACCGGATCGGCGAGCTGCTCAAGCCCGAGTTGCCGCACGGCCTGTCCGGCTTCAAGGACGCGCTCGGCAAGGTCGCCCAGCTGCGCTCGGTGCCGCCGAAACACGTGAAGAGCGCGCTCTGTCAGCAGATCGTACTGACGGATGATCAGGTCGATCTCAACGCGCTGCCCGCGCTGCACACCTGGCCGCAGGACGGCGGCGCGTTCTTCAACCTCGGCCTGACGCACACCAAGCATCCGGAGACCGGTCAGCGCAACCTCGGCCTGTACCGGCTGCAACGGCATGACGCGCGCACCATCGGTATGCACTGGCAGATCCATAAGGACTCGACCAATCACTACGCCGTCGCGCAGCGCCTTGGCGAGCGGCTGCCGGTAGCCATCGCGTTCGGCTGTCCGCCCGTCGTGACGTACGCCGCGACGGCGCCCTTACCTGCGGACATCGACGAGTACCTGTTCGCCGGGTTCGTACAGCGCGAGCGGGTCGAGCTCGTCGACTGCAAGACGGTGCCGCTCCAGGTGCCGGCGAACTGCGAAGTCGTCCTCGAAGGGTGGCTCGAACCCGGTGTCACACAGGCTGAAGGGCCTTTCGGCGACCACACCGGCTTCTACACGCCGGTCGAGCCGTTTCCCGCGCTGACCGTCACGGCCGTGACGATGCGTAAGGATGCGATGTTCCAGTCCATCGTCGTCGGCCGTCCGCCGACCGAGGACGGCCCGCTCGGCAAGGCCACCGAGCGGTTCTTCCTGCCGCTGCTCAAGACGATCGTGCCGGACATTGCGGACTACGACCTGCCGGAAACCGGCGGCTTCCACAACTGTGCGATCGTCTCGATCGAAAAGCGCTACCCCAAGCACGCGCAGAAGGTGATGAACGCGATCTGGGGAGCGCACCTGATGTCGCTGACCAAGCTGATCGTGATCGTGGACGCGGACTGTGACGTGCACGACTACGCCGAGGTGTCCTGGCGGGCCTTCGGCAACGTGGACTACGCGCGCGACCTGCTGCTGACCGAGGGCCCGGTCGACCACCTCGACCACGCGTCCTACCAGCAGTTCTGGGGTGGGAAGCTCGGCATCGACGCGACCCGTAAGCTGCCGGGGGAGGGCTACACCCGCAACGGCGGCTGGCCCGAGATGATCACCGCGGACCCGGCCACCGCCGCGACCGTGGACCGCCGGTGGAAGGAATACGGGCTTTGAGCACTGCCGTCCCGACCGAGAGCGCGCTGCCCGCGCAGGGTCTCGGCGAGAAGTTCCGGGCGTTCAAGAGCCTGGTCCTGCTCGAGCACTCGGTCTTCGCGCTGCCGTTCGCGTTCACCGCCGCGCTGACCGCGATGTACCGCGCCTCGGGCTCCGTGCACTGGCTGCAACTGCTGCTGATCACGCTCGCGATGATCGGCGCGCGCACCTTCGCGATGGCGGTCAACCGGATCATCGACCGCGAATTCGACGCACGCAACCCGCGCACTGCCAAGCGTGAGCTGGTCACCGGCGTATTGACGGTGCAGACGGCGTGGATCGGCGCGATCTTCGCACTCGCGCTGTTCCTAGGGTGCGCCGCCGCGCTTAACACGCTCACACTCGAACTGGCGCCGATCGCGGCGATCCCGCTGATCGTCTATCCATACGGCAAGCGGTTCACGAACGTGCCGCACGCGCTGCTCGCACTGGCGCAGGCGATCGGCCCGATCGGCGCGTGGATCGCGGTGACCGGTTCGTGGTCCTGGGACGCGGTGCTGCTCGGCCTTGCCGTCGGGATCTGGATCGGCGGCTTCGATCTGATCTTCGCACTGCAGGACATCGAGACGGATCGCGATCAGGGCCTCGGCTCCGTCCCGGCGAGATGGGGCATCGCCGTGGCGCTGACCGGTGCGCGTGTATCGCACGCGGTGACTACGGCGCTGTTCATCTGGTTCGGCCTGGCGACGCACGCGGGCGCGTTCTGGTGGATCGGCGTCGTGGTGGTGGCCGGCGCGTTCGTGTACGAGCACTCGCTGCTGCGGCCGAACGACCTGTCCCGATTGAACCGGGCCTTCTTCACGGTCAACGGCTTCGTGGGCATCGCCCTGTTCTGCTTCGCGCTCCTTGACCTGGCCGTGCGCGGTCTGCGGGCATAGCCGCCCGTCAGTTGACACGCCTAATACTGAAGGCGAGACTGTCGCGTCCTGATTCACCGATCAACATACTTATCTCGGGGGTACCGTGAGTAACGATCAGCCGTCCGGGTTCGCCAGCCCGGACGCGGGGGCACCGCTCACTCCGCCACCGCTCGACCAGCCGCTGGGCGCGCAGCCGGTCGCGCAACACGTTCCGCAGGTCGCGCCCGTTCCGTCCGTCGGCCAGGTCCCGCAGTTCGGTGCGGCGCAGCAGGCCATGCCTTACGCACAGCAGACGCCTTACGCGCAGCCGATGCCGTACGGCGGTGCCCAGCTCGCGCCCGCGCGCGTGAACTCGGGTCTGCCCACGGCCGTCGTCGTCCTGGGTGCCCTGTACGTTCTCGGGTGCATCATCCAGATCTTCGTGCTCAACAGCCGTGTCTCGCTGGCGAACCGGCTGATCATCGACCCGACCTCGGTAACGCTCGACCAGGCGGACTCCGCCGACAACAGTGTCAACGCGGTCAGTATCGTGGTCCTGCTGCTCTTCCTGGCCACGATCATCGTGTGGAGCATCTGGCAGCGGTCGCTGCGCAAGGCGCTCGGCCCGAGCGGGCTGTACCAGCCGCTGGTCAGGACCACCGAGTTCAAGCT
>JBOHCW010000154.1:0-11292 GCA_050725375.1 Actinocrinis sp.
ACGCAACGGTAGGGTCCGCGAGACGGCCAAGGCGGCTGATTATCGGTGTGTCGGAAGGAAAAGATGCGATTGATCCGACTACTGAGATTTACGACAACGCGCGATACCCGGAGCATTCGGGGGTTATGCGGAAGTTCCGCCGAACGAGGGCACGCGGCGTGCTGCGCGGGTCCGCGCCTGACCCCTTTAAATGCCGAGTGCTAAGGCGTTTGGCCTAAGCCGTTTGCCTTAGACCGGATGCCTTGACTGGACGCCTCGCCAGCGTACGACCATGCCTTCGGGGACCTCGGACGCGGTAACGGCGTAGGTGACGTGGTCGCGCCAGCCTCCGTCGATATGAAGATAGGCCACGCGCAGGCCTTCTTCGCGGAAGCCGAGCTTCTCGGCGACGCGACGGCTCGGGGCGTTTTCCGGACGGATGTTCACCTCGATCCGGTGCAGGCCGACGGTGCGGAAACAGTGGTCCACCGCCAGGGCCAGCGCGGTCGGGATGATGCCCCGGCCGGCGACGCGCTCGTCGACCCAGTAGCCGATGTGTGCCGAACACAGCGAACCCCAGGCGATACCGGCGACGTTAAGCTGCCCGACCATGCGTGGACGCTCGCCGGTTTGCGGGTCTGCATACCAGACGTTGAACGGCAACATGCGTCCCGCTGCCGCCTCACGACGCCCCCTGCGCACCAGCTCGCGGTACGTCAGCCGTCGTACATAGGGCGTGTCCGGCGGGACGGTGGCCTCCCACTGCGAGAGCCACGCGCGGTTGCGCGTCTGGAGTTCCTGCCATGCGCGCGCGTCGCGGCTCGATGGAGGGCGCAGGCTCACCGCACCCTCATGCAGCACCGCCGGATAGCCGCGCACACCCACTAAACCCCGCCTCCGGGTTTGTGATCGCCGCCGGCCAGCTGGTCGAGTGCGTGATCGAGGATCGGCAGAAGGACGGCCAGGCCGTCCTTAACGCCGCCGCGCGAGCCGGGCAGGTTCACGATCAAGGTCCTGCCGGCCACACCGGACAGTCCGCGCGACAATACGGCGGTCGGCGCCTTATCGCGTCCCTGTGCGCGGATGGCCTCCGCGATACCAGGTACCTCGTACGTCAGGACGCGCCGAGTCACCTCAGGCGTGCGGTCGGTCGGTGAGATGCCGGTGCCGCCGGTCGTGACGATGACAGCCGCGCCTTCGCCCAGCGCGCGGCGTAGCGCGTCCTCCAACGGGTCACCGTCCGGCACGACGCGCGCCGGGCCGACCTCGTGGCCGGCCTGCGTTAAGGCGTCGACGATCAGCGGGCCGGTGGTGTCCGCGTAGACACCGGCCGCGGCCCGGTTCGATACCGTCACCACGACGGCGTGAGCCATGTCCTGCGCGCCTTTCACTCCCCCGAATTGAACGGTACAACCTAGCGCGAATACCGCACTGCTGTGCCGTCAGGCCGGGAAGCTTAGCGCGTCCAGTCTCCGCTCAGGCCGCCGGTCTTCGATTCGACGCGTACCTCGGCCAGAACTGCGGCCGGATCGACCGCTTTGACCATGTCGATCAGCGTCAGACCGGCTACCGCGACGGCGGTCAGCGCCTCCATCTCGACGCCGGTGCGGTCGGCGGTCTTCACGCGCGCGCGGATCTCCACGGCGTCGTCGGCGACCTCAAGATCCACCGCGACGCTGGCGATACCGATCGGATGGCACAGCGGAATCAGCTCAGAGGTGCGCTTGGCGCCCTGGATGCCGGCGATCCGCGCGACGGCGAGCGCGTCGCCCTTAGGCATGCCCCCTCCGCGCAGCAGGCCGATTACCTGTGGCGACACGCGTACGCGGCCCGATGCGACGGCGACGCGTGAGGTGATCGGCTTCTCGCCTACGTCGACCATCCGGGCCGCACCCGATGAGTCCAGATGAGTGAAATAGTCTGATTTACCGTGCCCAGCCCGCTGACCACTGCCGCCGCCAGCTATGCCGCCGTCCGCGTTCATCGCTCCCCCACCGTCGCCGCGCCCACCGCGACGGCCATCGCCGCGTCGCGGAAGCCATTGTCCAGCAGGATCACGGACACGGTCTCGCCCGCCTCGACCCGCGCCCGGTCCTCGGGCACCGTGATCAGGCAGTTCGCCTGCGCCAGGCCACCCATCAGATGCGAGCCCGCGCCGCCTACCGGGCGCACCTCGAACCGGCCGGCCGTGCCCGACGAGCTGATCGCGCCACGGGCGTACTGCCGCCGGCCCACCGGCGAGTCGATGGCCTGCGTGCACACCGCCCCGACGCTCGGGCGGCCCAGGTCATTCTGATAGCCCATCAGCTTGCGGATCGCCGGCCGCACGAACAACTCGAAGCCCACGTACGCGGACACCGGGTTGCCCGGCAGTGTGAAGATCGGAATCTCATCGGCTCCGAGCGTACCGAAGCCCTGCGGCATGCCCGGCTGCATCGCCACCCGGCCGAAGCGCACCGTGCCCAGCCCGGACAGCGCCTCCTTGACCACGTCGTACGCGCCGACGCTGACGCCGCCCGTGGTGATGATCAGATCGGCGCGGACCAGTTGCTCCTCGATCGTGTCCAGCAGCAGTTTCGGGTCGTCCGCGACCACCCCGACCCGGTAGACGATCGCGCCCGCCTCGCGGGCCGCGGCCGAGAGCGTGTATCCGTTGGCGTCCGGAATCTGCCCGGGACCGACCGCGTCGCCCGGCTCCACCAGCTCGGAGCCGGTGGAGAGGATCACGACGCGCGGGCTCGGCAGCACCTGGACGAGGCTCAGGCCGACGGCCGCCAGCAGGCCGATCTGGCGCGCGCCGAGCGTCGTGCCCGCGGTCAGCAGCGTCTGGTCCGCCCGGATGTCCTCACCGGTGCGCCGGATGTGCTCGCCCTGCGCCGGCTCGCGGTAGATGCGCACGACGCGTTCACCGCGCACGTCCGCGTCGCCGCGACCTGAGCCGCCGTCAGTCCACTCCACCGGTACGACGGCGTCGGCCCCGGGAGGCACCGGCGCGCCGGTCATGATGCGCGCGCAGGCTCCGGGGCCGATCTCGGCGGTCGCGGCGGCGCCGGCCGGCAGTTCCTGGGTGACCGCCAGCACGGCCGGGTTCTGCTCGTCCGCGCCGGTCACGTCGATCCGCCGAACGGCGTACCCGTCCATGGCCGAGTTGTCGAACAGCGGCACGTCACGCGGCGCGATCACGTCCTCGGCCAGGCGGTGCCCGTGCGCGTCCAGGAGGTGCTGCGCGAACGGCGGCAGCGGCTTGATCCCGCCGAGCACCGTCTCAAGATGCTGCTCGACACTGCGCGCCCCGGAGGTCTCACGCCAGTCGGTCGCGCCCTGCCCGCCGCTCATCGTCACTCCGTCAGTCGGAGAATCCCTTCGCGACGTACCCTTCGAGCCACTCGCGGAAGCCGGGGCCGAGGTCATCGCGTTCACAGGCCAACTTGACGATGGTACGCAGATAGTCGGCCCGGTCTCCGGTGTCGTACCGCCGGCCGTTGAACAGGACGCCGTGCACCGGTCCGCCGATCGAGGGATCGGCCGCGAGGGTGCGCAGCGCGTCGGTCAGCTGGATCTCGCCGCCGCGGCCGGGCGCGGTCTTCCGCAGCACCGCGAACACCTCGGGGGCCAGCACGTACCGGCCGATGACCGCGAGGTTGGACGGGGCGCTGCCGGTGGCCGGCTTCTCGACCAGGTCGGTGACGCGCACCAGGTCGGCCGCGTCGCCCTCGACCGGCAGGGTGGCGGCGCAGCCGTACAGGTGGATCTGCTCCGGGTCGACCGCGATCAGCGCGATGACCGAGCCGCCGTACTGCTCCTGCACCCCGATCATCCGGGACAGCAGCGGGTCGCGCGGGTCGATCAGGTCATCGCCGAGCAGGACCGCGAAGGGCTCGCCGCCGACGTGCGGGGCGGCGCACAGCACCGCGTGCCCTAGGCCGCGCGGGTCACCCTGACGCACGTAGTGCACCGCGGCCAGCTCACTCGACTGGCGTACGGCGGCGAGTCGCGTCAGGTCGCCCTTGGCTTCCAAGGCGCCTTCGAGCTCGTAGGCGCGATCGAAGTGGTCTTCCACCGGACGCTTGTTGCGCCCTGTGATCATCAACACATCGTCCAGACCCGCGGCGACCGCCTCTTCCACCACGTACTGGATGGCGGGCTTGTCGATGACCGGCAGCATCTCCTTGGGAGTCGCCTTGGTCGCGGGCAGGAAGCGGGTACCCAGGCCGGCCGCCGGTATCACCGCTTTACGCAGGCGGGCGGGCCGGCCGTCAAGGTCGGCCTCGGACGCCCATGAATCGATAGACATGAGCAGACTGTAGCGGTCGGTCTCTTACAGTGAGGCGGCATCCGCGTGAAGTGCGGGTGATCCGACGGCTCCTGGTACCACCCAGGTGTCGCCGCCCGCCTTCTTCGCCTCGGCCAGCGCGTCGTCGGCCGCCCGGATCAACGTCGCGGCGTGCGCACCCGCGGCCGGGAAGACCGCCGCGCCGATGGAGACCGTGAGGCGGACCTCGGAGGCCGACTCCGCGATCAGCTTGCGCGCGACGTAGCAGAGCCGGTCGGCGACCACCGCCGCGCCCTGCGGCCCGGTGTCCGGCAGCAGCACCACGAACTCCTCGCCGCCATAACGCGCGAAGGTGTCGAACGAGCGGATCTCCAGCGCCAGCCGCTGTGCCAGATCACGCAGCACGGCCGAGCCGGTCTGGTGCCCGTGCGCCGCGTTGACCGCGCGGAAATGGTCGACGTCGCACATCAGCACGGTCAGCGGCCGGTCGACGCGGCGGGAGCGCTCAAGCTCCAGCGCGAGGGTGTCCTGCAGGTACCGGTGGTTCCAGACCCCGGTGACCGGGTCGGTCGCGGACAGCCGCTCCAGGCTCGTGCGGCCCTGCTCAAGGCCGCTCAGTTCGAGCCGCACCGCCTCCAGTTCGGCGGCGGCCCTGGCCGCGGCCTCGCGCAGCCGGGCGGCGAGCCGGCCCACGGCGACGGCCAGCACGAAGCAGACCGCGCCGAGGCACACCAGGCCCCACTGTGTAGCCGTCATCCGTTCCGGCACCGGTCCTTCCCGCAGCACAACGCTCAACGGTCAATGCGGCAGGCTGGTTCCGGTGAGTAGCTCCGTCCCCCGACACACACCGACTGGTCGCCCTCCGCAGCGTCGGACGCCAGCCTGAACACGTTACGAGATCCAGAATGCCCGAGCCCGTGAACGACAAAGCCACAGCGAGATCACGTTTCGTCAACGATCGACGCACACTCGGTAACCATTTACGGCGCGAAGCGTCTTCCGTGTTGACCCGACGCCTCCTACAGGCCCCTGAGCTGCATGAAGAGCAGGCAACCGAAACATCAGGACCCGTGCGAACCGTGTGCGTGTACGTGTCGTTCGGTACCGAACCGGACACGGACGCATTGATGGGCGCCCTGACGACCCGGGGCGTTCGCGTCCTGCTTCCGGTCCTGCTCCCGGACGCGAGCCTGGACTGGGCAGTCTACGACGGGCAGTTCCGAAAAGGCCGCCTCGGCCTGCGAGAACCCACCGGAACGAGGCTCGGCGTCGCGGCGGTCCGCAAGGCCGACGTCGTACTCGTTCCCGCGCTGGCCATCTCACGCGCGGGCGCACGCCTAGGCCGCGGCGGCGGCTCGTACGACCGTGCCCTATCGCTGCTCCCGCCGCGCAACACAGAGCGCAAATCGCCTAACGCGCAAACTAAGCACCCTGGCACGCAGCTGCGCCCTTGGGTGTGCGCACTCGTATACGACGACGAATTGGACGCGGACTTCCCAATAGCCGCACACGACCAACCGGTCGACGCCGCGTGCGCTCCAGGCCGCCTTGTGCGATTCACCGACTAATAGGGCAAGACGTGCTGCTTAGTCTGACGAAGAGTCAGACGGGGTCGAGGTCTTGGAGCTGTCCGGCGCGGGGTCGAGCGTGAGTGTGGCCTTGCTCGCCGTCTTGACCGCGCCCGAGCTGTACGCCCATGGGAGGGTCTCGCCGGCGGCCCACAGCGGGGCCTGGTCGAGGTAGTTCGGATCGTCGACGTGGCCGGACTCGCCGGTCTGGTTGATCCAGCGCGACCGGTCGAAGTCCGACAAGTCGACGATCATCCGCATCGACGGCGCGACGGTCACGTCGTAATTGCCGCTCGACAGGTCCCAACTGGTCGCGTCCACCACGGCGGAGCCACCCGCCAGCGGCTGGGCCTGGCCGTTGAGCAGCCACTTCACGATGCCGGGGCCGTCGGTGCCGAGCGTCTGCTCGGTCGGGGTGAGGGTGTGCAGCCGTCCCCAGGTCCACTTGGACACGTCCTTGCCCAGCCGCGCGGTCAGGTCCAGCCTGGCCTTCTCCAGGGCGGCGGTCAGGACGGTGTCGCGGGTCTCGCGCTGCGGGGTCTTCGGGTTGTCCCACCATTCACTGTCCGGCTGGCCGATGATCGCACTCACCACCGCGAACCAGCGATCCCCGCCGTCGAAGCCGAGGTCCTTCTGGTCGACGCCGCTCGGCAGTTTGTTGGCGAAGGTCATCTTCAGGATCTCCGACCAGACCGCGTTGTAGTACGCGGCGGCGCCGGAGGTGGCCGGCTGCGTGTAGTCCCAGTTCTTCAGCAGATTCTGCGCGGGCCGCGTGAAGGCGTTCGTCTTGAGCTTGGACAGGTACGGGACGAGCTGCGCGGCCTCGGCGTTATACGTGTCGCTCTGGATGGAGGCCATGTCGTCGACGCTCACCTTGCGGCCGTTCGCCGTAAGGCTCTGGATGTCCTGCGTGATGCGCTGCGCGCGGTAACCGTAATCCCAGTCCGTGGTGAGCGTGTACGGGTACGTAGGGCCGACCACGGCGTTGTTAGCCGTCACGATGTAGCCCTTACTCGGGTTGTACTCGTTAGGCAGCGCGGAGAACGGGATGTAGCCGGTCCAGTCGTATTGGTCCGTCCAGCCCGGCACCGGCCAGCGTCCGTCGCCGGACTTGCGGATCGGGATGCGCCCCGGCGCCTGATAGCCGATGTTGCCCTTGGTGTCCGCGTAGACGAGGTTCTGGGCCGGCACGGTGAAGTCGGCGGCGGCCGCGCGGAAGTCGGTCCAGTTCGCCGCGCGGTCGAGCTCGAACATCGCGTCCATGGTCGGGTTGGCTTGCAGCGCGGTCCACTGCAACGCGACGCCGTACTGAATGCCCGGCGCGGCGCCCTGTGTGGGATCGCCGCTGCGTGCGGCCGGGGCGTCCTTACCGACGCGCTTGTCCGTGTCGGAGATGTCCGAGATCAACGGACCGTGTCTGGTAGAGCGCACGGTGATAGTCACCGGCGACTGCCCTGCGACGTCGATCTGCTCGTTGTGCTCGATGAGCGGGTATTCCTTGCCGTCGTACAGGTAGTCCTGGCCGTCGATCTTCTCCAGGTAAAGGTCGGTGACGTCCGCGCCCTCGTTGGTGAAGCCCCACGAGATGTTCTGGTTGTGGCCGATCACCACGCCGGGCATGCCGGGGAACGAGTAGCCGGACACGTCGTACTGGCAGTCCGCGTCGACCGTGACGCAGTGCAGGCCGACCTGGTACCAGATCGACGGAAGCGACGGCGCCAGGTGCGGGTCGTTGGCCAGCAACGGCTTGCCGGTCGTGGTCAGCGAACCGGAGACGACCCACGAGTTCGAGCCCACGCCGCTGCCCGCCGGATCGGACGGCCCGAGCACGGACGGAATCTGCGAGAGCAGCTGGGAGAGCTGCGAGAGCTTCTGTTGCGCGCCGTCCGGCAGCGCGGCCGAGGCGGTCGCGTCCTGCTTATACGTTGATCCGACCAACGCGCCCTGATCGACGATCGTCGGGTGGGTCGAGTACGAGTACGACGGGTAGAGCTGCTCGATCTGGTCGGTGGACAGCGTCTCGGCCAGCAGCGAGCGGGCGATCTCGCCGTCCAGGTTGTCGCGCAGGTCCCAGGCCATGGCCTCGATCCAGGCGAGCGAGTCGAGCGGGGTCCACGCGGCCGGCTTGTAGTTGCTCACCTTGCCGACCAGCGGTGCGCCGATGATCGAGTACTCGATCGAGAGCGACGAGCCGCCGGGGTGCTGCGCGAGGTAGTCGTTGACGCCGTCCGAGTACGCCTGAAGGTATTGCTTGGTGTCCGACTTCAGCTGCGCGTAGGACTGTTCGGCGACATCGCGCCAGCCGAGTGTGCGCACGAACTTGTCGGTGTCGAGCGCGCCTGAGCCGAGAATGGACGAGAGCGTGCCCGACGTGACATGCCGGTCGACGTCCATCTGCCAGAAGCGGTCCTGCGCCTGGACGTAGCCCTCGGCGAGGAAGAGGTCCGGGGACGTGGTCGCGTAAATCTGCGGGATGCCATTGGCGTCGCGCTGCACGGTGACGGGCGCGGACAGCCCTGGAATGTTGATGGTGCCCGATGTCTGCGGGTAAGACGCGTGCAGCGCGTTAGTGAACGCCCACGCGCCTGCACCGGTCGCGACGAGCACGATGACGACGAAGCCGACCGCGATGGCGACGAGCGTGCGCAGCCGGGTAATGCGCTTCACAACGCCCGGTGCGGCCGTTGGCGCGTTAGTGCCAGATGCTTCCTCAGGCGCGGCGGCTTCGGAGGCGCCGGCTTCGGGACCGTCAGCGACGACGTCGGCCGACGGCTCGTCAGCCTCCGTAGCAGCCGCGGACGCGTGTCCGTCCGCCGTATGCCCATTGGCCGCCGGATCCGCCCCCGGCTCCCGCTGCTCGGGCACGATCTCGTGTTCGCCCGTGTGGGCCGCGGCAGCCGCGGACTGAGTCTTCGCAGGCGAAATCTCCTCGGCCTCAACGCTCTCGGCCGGCTGGGCGTCCGAGGGTTGGGCTGCCGAGGGGTGGGTCGCTGACATCGGCCATTCCTTGCGGGGTGGGGCGGTCGCCGGCGGATCGCCGAACCGGACACGCCGGCTCGAAGCTGCCTCGGGGCCACACCCTACGGCCTTCGCCCGCGCTTCGAAACGACCGGTCGGCGGTCCCGGCCCGCAGCGGCGGCCGGCCGGGCCGCGCGGCTCTCGCCAGCACTATCAGGGGTCTGTTACTTTGAAGAGGTTCCGCGCCCATCTGCCCGCCCGCCGCGCCGAGCCGCCGGAACCGACGCGCCGTCAGGCGTGCCCCGGCCGGCCCCGCGAGTGGCACACTGAGGAGATGGGTCGACCCGGTTGACCGGGCGCGGACGGAAAGGTGGGCCGATGGCGGGTCAGCTGACGGGCCGGCACGACTCTCCCCCGCTCGCGGGCACCGAGGGCGCATCCGGAGCGGACCCCGCTCGCGGACCCGAGAGCGTGCGCTCCTCCCTGCTCTCCCGCGCCGGCATGCTGCTCGGCACCTCCCTCGACACCGGCCGCACGCTCGCCGCGATCGCCGAACTGCTTGTGCCCTCGTTCGCCGACCAGTGCGTGGTCGACCTGCTGGACGACGCCGGGCTGCTCAAGCGGGTCGTGACCGTTCGAATGGACCATGCCCGGGCGCGCCGTACCAGTTCACCCAGCGTCGCGGATCGACGAGTCTCTTACGCGGACGACCACCCGTGCGCCACCGCTCTGCGTACCGGCCGTCCGGCGTTAGCCACCGCGTCGCGCCTAAACGTGCCGACCGCGCCTGTACCCCACCCCACGAACAGCGCCCATCCGCTGCTGAGGGATGCCGCCTCGGTGATAGCGGTCCCGCTGCTCGGGCCGCGCGGTATCAAGGGCGTGCTCGCCGTCGCGACGGACTCCCCTGACCACACGTTCCAGCAGAGCGACGTCGAGTTGATCGAGGAGGTCGCGGCCCGCGCCGGCTTCGCGCTGGAGAACGCCGCGCTGTACGAGAGCATGCGGTCCCTCGCGCTCGCGCTGCAGCACTCTCTGCTGCCCGCGCACCTGCCGACGATGGACGGCGTCGCCGTGCAGGTCGGCTACAGCCCCGGCGACGAATCGGATGTCGGCGGCGACCTGTACGACGTGATGGAACTCTCGTCGGGCCGGATCGGCATCGCGATCGGCGACGTGCAGGGGCGCGGCGCGCATGCTGCGGCAGTAATGGGCCAGCTGCGTGCGGCGTTGCGCGCGTACGCGGTGCTCGACCTCGAACCGGCGCAGGTGCTGACCCACCTCGACGACCTGGTGCAGGGCTTGAACGAGGCGCTGCTCGTCACGTGCGTATACGCGGTCTACGACCCCTTCACGCGCGAGTGTGTGCTGGCCAACGCGGGTCACCCGCCGCCCTTGCTCACGGGCGCGCACGGCTGCTATCCGATGGAGGTGCCGCCGGACGTGCCGTTGGGCGTCGGCGGCGTGGCCTTCAACGACCACGCTTTCATCGTCGCGCCGGGCGACACGATCGTGCTCTACACGGACGGCGTGGTGGAGCGGCGCGACCAAGCTGTCGACCAGGGCGTGCGCGCCCTCTGCGACGCCCTTGAGGCGCTGGGCCCAGGCGCCTCGCCGGCGGCGCTGTGCCGTGCGACGCTGCGCGCCTCGTCCGGTCCGCTGGACGACGACCGCGCCGTGCTCGCGATGCGCACCGACCTCGACCCGCTGCCGTTGTGGCGGATCGACCTGCCGGCCGACCCCTCGTCCCCGTCCGTCGCGCGTAGACACGCGCGCTCGGTGCTGCGCGAGTGGTCGAGCGAGTACCTGTCGGAAACGGTCGAGCTGCTGGTGTCCGAGCTGGTGACGAACGCGGTGCGGCACGCCTCAGGCCCTGGCCCCACACCACGCGTACCGTTGTTCGACGACGATTCGCCTTATGTCATCCCGGACAACCCGGAGGCGGACGACGCGTCCGAAATCGACCTCGCGGAGTTGGAGCGCGCGCTCATGGGCGACGCGGCGCCGGACGGCCTGCTGGACAACGCGCGGTTGGACGGCGCGATCGCGGCGCTGCGGGCGGACCGGCGGATGGAGGTCGTGATGCGGCGCGGCGGCTCGTCGCTGTGGATCGAGGTGCATGACCAGGACTTGCGCACGCCGCGCGTGCGCACTGCCTCGGCGAACGACGAAGGCGGCCGCGGGCTGTTCTTGGTCGACCAGCTGTCGGGGCGATGGGGCGTACGCCCGACGCCGACCGGTAAGGCCGTCTGGTTCCAACTGCCGCTCAAGGGCTGATACACGGCACCGCGGAGGGCGAGAACAGGCGAGAGCCCGGCGCTCGTCGTCTCAGGCGGCAGCCGAGGACGACGAGCCAGAGCCCGAGCCCGAGCCCGAGCTGGATGAGGACGACGAAGTCGAGGACGAAGAGGAAGACGACGAGGACGAGCCCTCCGACTTCGGCCCTGACGACGAGCCGCTGCCCGACGAGCCGTTCGAGCTGCCCGAGGAACTGGACGGCGCCGTCGAGGAGGA
>JBOHCW010000155.1:0-11303 GCA_050725375.1 Actinocrinis sp.
GACCCGGATACACCGCCGCCGTGGACCAGCAGCGAGACATCATGCTCATCGCAGGAGTTTGTGTCTAGCACAGCGAGACAGACGGCCACCGACACCGCCGTTAAACACAAAAAACCCGCGACGAACACTGCCGACTCGCCACCACACCACGACGCCAAGCAGCGCTTCGGGTGCGACCTGACCCCAGACGCACTTGCCCCACGGGTGTCCCGCGTGAGCCTCGCCGACGAAAAACGAGGCGTTATGACCCGTGCGTCGGGGGCCTTCGATCAACACCCATACCTACGTCACCTTCACGACCCCAACCACCAACACGCCCAAGACCCAGCGGATGTCCCGCCAGGACGGACAACACCCAGAACCGGGCCCGCGTGCAGGACCCGGATACACCGCTGCCGTCGACCAGCAGCGAGACGTCATGCTCATCGCAGGAGTTTGTGTCTAGCCCAGCGAGACAGACGGCCTCCGACGCCGCTGTTGAACACATAAACCCGTGACGAACACTGACGACTCGCCACCAGACCACGGCGGCGGGCAGCGTTGCGGGTGCGAGATGACCACAGACGCACTTGCCCGGCGGGTGTCCCGCGTGAGCTTCGCCGACGATAGATGAGGCGTTATGTCCCGTGCGTCGGGGGCCTTTCCACCACACGCCAATACACGCGACAGCACGACCGCACCGAGTCTGACCCCCACGCCCGACAATACTGAGCCTTACTCACTTCTTCTGCCGCGATTCAAGCGCGACTCACGCCGTTGACGCGATTTTCGCTGCGCATAATGAGCGCAGCGGTACTCCCGCACGCGAAGGCGACGAAGCCGACAGCGTCAGCAGCAACGTCAGCAGCGCCAGCCGAACCGACCGCGAAGAAGACGCAGAGGCGAGATGACCACCTCGACTACGGGCATGGCGGCGGACGCCGCACCGCCCACGGCCGCCGCACCGCCCGCCCTGTCCGCCACCGTGACCGTGCCGGAGACCGTCGGATACCGGTTAAAGCGCAAGCTGCTCGGCCGTCCCCTGGTCAACGACCAATTGCATGCCGAGAAGCTGTCCAAGCCCATCGCGCTCGGCATCATGGCCATCGACTGCATCTCCTCCTCGGCGTACGGCTCCGAGCAGATGCTGACCCAGCTGCTGCCGTACTTCGGCGTACTCGGCTTCATGCTGGTCATGCCGATCACCGGCGTGATCCTCGGCATGTTGGTGCTACTGACGCTGTGTTACCGCGACGTGGTGACGCACTACACCAAGGCCGGCGGCTCGTACGTGGTCGCGCGCGAGAACTTCGGCGCGCGGATCGCGCAGATCGCGGCGGTCGCGCTGCTGATCGACTACATCGTCACCGTCGCCGTGCAGGTCTCGGCGGGCACTGATGCCATCGCGTCGTACCTGGCGATCTCCAACGGCATCGACATCAACTCGTGGAAGATCTGGATCTCGATCGCCGTCGTGCTGCTGCTCGCGTACGGCAACCTGCGCGGCGTGCGTGAGGCCGGACGTGTGTTCGCCGCGCCCGCATACGTGTACATCGTGCTGGTCGGCCTCACCGTGCTGGTCGGCCTCATCCAACTGGCCACAGGTAACCTCACGCATGCGAACAACCTGCACGACACCTCGTACGGGGGCGTCCTTCAGCTCGGTACGAACACCCAGTGGATCGTCAGCTTCGCCGCGATCTCCGCGCTGCTGCGCGGCTTCGCCAACGGCGGTTCGTCGCTGACCGGCCTGGAAGCGATCTCCAACGGCGTCTCGGTGTTCCGCAAGCCGGCCGGGCGTAACGCCCGGATCACCATGTCCGTCATGGCGACGATCCTGGGCACGCTGGTGCTCGGCATCTCAATCCTGGCCTGGCGCACGCAATCGATGCCCTACAACAACGGCAACCCGACCGTCCTCGCTCAGCTGACGCGGCTGATCTGGGGCGGCGGCACGTTCGGCCGCGCGATGCTGACGCTCGTTCAGGTCTCGACCGCGCTGATCCTGTACACCGGCGGCAACACCTCGTTCAGCGGCTTCCCGTTCCTGACCTCGTTCGTGGCCGGCGACTCGTTCCTGCCGCGCCAGTTCACCCATCGCGGCCACCGGCTGGCCTACTCCAACGGCATCATCGTGCTGACGGTGCTGTCCCTCGCGCTGATCATCGGTATGCAGGGCAACCTGACGCACCTGGTCGCGCTGTACGCGATCGGGGTGTTCACCGGCTTCGTGATGGCCGCGTCCGGGCTGTTCAAATACCACTTCACCCGCCGCGAGAGGGGCCGCACCTGGAAGCTGTTCGTCAACGGCTCGGCCGCGATCACCTCCGCCGCGGTCGTGGTGATCTTCGCCGTCTTCAAGTTCACCGAGGGCGCCTGGATGGTCGTGGTGATCTTCCCGCCGGCCGTCTACGCGCTGATCAAGCTGAACGAGCGCTACCAGCGTGAGGCCGGCGCGCTGGCCATGGCACCCGCCTCGGCGACTCTGCCGACCCGGACCACCAACACCGTGTTCGTGCTCGTCGACTCGGTCGACCTGGCCGTCATCAAGGCCCTGCGCTACGCCCGCTCGCTGCGGCCCGACGAGCTGCGTGCCGTCCATCTGATGATCGACTCGAAGCACGCCGAACACCTGCGCAAAAGCTGGGAGTGCTCCACGGCGGCCGACATTCCGCTGGAGATCATCGAGGTCCCCGACCGGCGGCTGCGCCGCGCGTCCGTCGAACTCGCCGCGCGCGCGTCCGAGGACACCGGCGGCGAGGTGACGATACTGCTGCCGCGCCGCTCGTTCTCGATCACCAGCCGCCTGCTGCACGACCGCACCGCCGACGCGATCGCCGGCGCCGTCTCCAAGCTCCCGCACGTCGCGGCCATGATCGTGCCCTTCGACGTGGTCGAGGCGATCGAGGAACTTCAGGCCGCGAACGGCGAGGGCACCACCGGCGAGCGCACGACGCAGGCGAACGGCCCGCGCCCGCGCCCCGTCCGCGCGACGAAGAAGATGCTGCTCGACGCGGAATGCCCGCCCCAGGCGGCGCAGACCGGCGCCCCGATCCCGATCAACTCGGTGCGCTGGCGCAACCGCGCCACTCTCGAAGGCCGGGTGCGTTCCGTGTACGTCGGCCCGGTTTCCGGCTCCCCCACCCTGGAAGCGGAGCTGTACGACGAGACCGGCGGCATCACGCTCGTGTTCCTCGGCCGGCGCAACATCCCCGGCATCGAGCCCGGCGCGAGGATGCGCGTCGAGGGCATGGTCGGCGAGATGGAGGGCTATCTCGCCATGTCGAACCCGTCCTACGTCCTGCTCCCCCGCGACGGCGAAGACGACTCCGACGAGGAGTAGGAGGAGTAGGCCGCCGTCTGCCGTCTCACCGTCCGAAATACACCAGAACCACACGTAACAACCGCGCGACCCTGGTGCCCATGACACCTTTGGGCGGCGCGAGCGAGGAACGCAAGGGTTTCATATTCGGAGTCGCCGCCTACGGGCTGTGGGGCATGTTCCCGCTGTACTGGCCGCTGCTCAAGCCCGCGACCGCGACCGAGATCCTCGCCCAGCGGATGGTCTGGTCGCTGGCCGTCATGGCCATCCTGCTGGCGGTCAAGCGCAACTGGAGCGAGATAGCCAAGCTGCGCCGCACGCCGCGCAAGATCCTGCTGCTGTTCGGCGCGGCCACGGTCGTCTCAGTCAACTGGGGCGTCTACATCTGGGCCGTCAACCGCGGTCACGTCGTCGAGACCTCCCTCGGCTACTTCATCAACCCGCTGGTCACGGTCCTGTTCGGCGTCCTGATCCTGCGCGAGAGGCTGCGCCGGGTCCAGTGGGCGGCAGTGGCCATCGGCGGCGCCGCGATCGTCGAACTGGTCGTCGGTTACGGCCAGGTGCCCTGGATCGCGCTGATCCTCGCGTTCTCCTTCGGCAGCTACGGCCTGCTCAAGAAGATGGCCGCCGTCCCCGCCGCCGAGTCGATGTCGGTCGAGACCGCGTTCCAATTCCTCCCCGCGCTCGCCTACCTGACCTTCCTGCAGAGTCAGGGCACCGCTGCGTTCGGACACGTCCACTGGACCGTCACCGTTCTGCTGGTCTGCTGCGGCCTGGTCACGGTCGTCCCCCTCCTGTGCTTCGCCGCCGCCGCGAACCGCCTGCCCCTGTCCACCATGGGCCTGCTGCAATTCCTGACCCCGATCCTGCAGCTGATGTGTGGCGTGTTCGTCGCCCACGAGACCGTCCCCGGCACCGAGTGGGCGGGCTTCGCCATCGTCTGGATAGCCCTGGTCGCCCTCACCTACGACTCCCTGCGCCAGTACCGCGCCAGGCCGAGGACCGCCAAGCTCGACACGGCCGCCCGCCTCGACACAGCCGCCGACCTCCCGCTGTCGACCGTGGACGAGAGCCCCGTCCGCGCCTGAAGGCCCGATCACCGAAGCCACGGCAACCGACAGTCAACCTCGGATGATTCGGGCAGACTGGTCGCTACCAGGTTTCATCGGGTTAATCCGCCTGCGATGATCGGGGCCATGACGAGCGAATCGCCCTTCGCCGCCATCGACCGTGCGCCCGAGGACATGCAGCGGTTGATGATCGGCTACCTCGACGCCTCCGCGGGGCATCACGAGATTCATCGCGTACGGTCCATGGCTTACGAGTTGTTCGCGCCGGCGGTGGGCGAGCGGCTGCTGGACGCCGGGTGCGGGACCGGGGAGGTGGCGCGACAGCTCGCCGTTCGGGTGGGGACGAACGGGTCGGTCACGGGAGTCGACCACTCGTCCAAGCTCATCGCGGTCGCCACGTCCAGGGACCCGGCAAGCGCCGTCGAGTACCGGACCGGCGACATCACGGCGCTCGACTTCCCGGACGGGCACTTCGACGGGGTACGCACCGAGCGGGTGCTCCAGCACCTCCCCGACCCCTGCACCGCGATCAAGGAGCTGGCCAGGGTCACCCGGCCCGGCGGGCGGGTCTGCGTGATCGACACGGACTGGACGTCGGTGACCTCGGACGGGTTCGATCACATGGACGAGGTCGTCGGGCAGCTGGCGATGTTCACGGTGTCCGACTCCGGACGCCGTGCCCGCTCCCGGATGGTCCGGGCGGGACTCGTGGAGACCGTCACCCATCCGGTCACGCTGCGGTTCACGACGCCGTCGGACGCGGCCGCGGTCGTGCCGGTGACCAATTCGGTCTTCCTGCGCGAGCGCATCACGCCGGAGTTGTACGAACGCTTCGTCGAGTCGGTGGAGCAGTCCGCCCAGCGCGGTGACTTCCTGCTCGCGTTCACGATGTGGATCTCACTCGGGCGCGTGCCCGTCGGGTGAGTGGACCGGCGCTGAGAGCGCTGAGAGCGCGCTGAGCGGGCGTCCTGCTTGGTTGCGAGGCGCCTTTTCAGACGGTGCGCGACGTCACGATGTCGCAGAGGGCCAGCAGTGTGTCCTTGGCCGAGTTTTCCGGCAGCGCGACGAGCAGGTCGCGCGCCTCGTCGGCGTAGCGGCGCACGGTGGCCCGTGCCTCGTCCAGGGCCGGGTGCACGCGCAGGGCGGCGATGACCTCGTCGATCAGGGCGTCGTCCTCGATCGGGGCCGACAGCAGTTCGCGCAGCCTCGCGCTCTCCCGGTCGGTGGACGCCAGGGCGTAGAGCGTGGGCAGGGTCGGGACGCCCTCGCGCAGGTCGGTACCCGGGGTCTTGCCGGACTGGTCGGAGTCGCTGGCGATGTCCAGGACGTCGTCGGACAGCTGGAACGCCATGCCGAAAACCTCGCCGAAGCGGGTGAGGGTGTCGGTGATCTGCTCGCCGGCGTTCGAGAGCAGGGCGCCGAAGCGGACGCTGGTCGCGATCAGCGAGCCGGTCTTGTCGACCAGGACACTGAGATAGTGGTCGATCGCGGCCTGGCCGTCCTTCGGGCCGATGCACTCGTTGATCTGGCCGGTCACCAGGCGCTCGAAGGTCTCCGCCTGCAGGCGCACCGCCTCGGGGCCGAGGTCGGCCAGGATCTGCGAGGCCTTGGCGAACAGGTAGTCGCCGGTCAGGATGGCCACCGAGTTGTCCCAGCGGGCGTTGGCCGTCGGCACGCCGCGCCGCAGCGGGGCCTCGTCCATCACGTCGTCGTGGTACAGCGTGGCCAGATGGGTCAGTTCGACCACCGCCGCCGCGGGCCGCACGCCCGGGGCCGCGTAGTCGCCGAACTCGGCCGCCAGAAGGGTGAGCATCGGACGGAACCGCTTGCCGCCCGCGTTCACCAGATGGCTCGCGGTCTGCGCGATGAACGGGTGCTCGCTGCGCGCCGCGGCACGCAGCAGCTCCTCGACGCCGACCAGTCCGTCGCGCACCCTCAGGTCGAGCCCCGGGTCGGTTACCGCGAGCCCGAACGGCCCGGTCGCCACCTGCACGCCCACGGCTCATGCCTTCCCATTGACGGGGGTAGAGGGTGCGCCCTCTGACGTTGAGTCCACGCTAATGCATCGACCGGTCCGGTGAGCGTACAGGTGCGCCCCAATCGCTCACCGGCTCAACGTCTTTCGTTCACCGCTCAACCCGCCGTAGGGCGCGCGTCACCGCGCGAGCACGGCCGACGCGTTCGACAGGTGCAGCAGCACCGCGGGCGCGACGCCCATCGCGACCGTGGCCAGCGCCGCGACCGCGAGCGCGGTCTTGACCGCGGCCGACGGGCTGGCGATGGTCGGGCCGTCCGGCAGCGGGTCGGAGAAGAACATCACCACGACCACCCGCAGATAGAAGAACGCGGCCACCGCGCTGGCCAGCACCGCGACGACCACCATCTGCGGGGCCCCGGCCGCCAGCGCGGCCTGGAAGATCGCGAACTTGCCGACGAACACGCTGGTGAACGGGATGCCCGCGAAGGCCAGCAGGAACACGGCCATCAGCGCGGCGGGGATCGGCGCGGTCTTGCCCAGCCCGGCCCAGCGCGACAGGTCGGTCGCCTCGCCGCCGCCGGAGTCGCGCACCAGGGTGACCACGGCGAACGCGCCGACCAGCGCGATGCCGTAGATCGGCAGGAAGAACAGGATCGAGCCGAGCGCCTGGCTGCTGGTCGAGACCAGCGCGATGATCACGTAACCGGCGTTCAGGATCGCCGAGTAGGCCAGCATCCGCTTGATGTCGCGCTGGGTCAGCGCCAGGATGCCGCCGACCACCATGGTCAGCACCGCCACGATCTGGATCACCGGCCGCCAGATGTCCACCGAGCCGGCCAGGCCCACGTCCAGCACCCGCACCAGCGCGCCGAACGCGGCGATCTTGGTGGCGGCGGACATGAAGCCGGTGATCGGCGTCGGCGCACCCTGATACACGTCCGGGGTCCACATGTGGAACGGCGCGGCGCCGATCTTGAACAGCAGGCCCACGCCGAGCAGCGCGACACCCGCGTACAGCAGCGACGAACCGTGCGCGTTGTGCGACACCGCGACGGCGATGTCCTGCAGCTTCACCGAGCCGGCATAGCCGTAGAGCATGGCCGCGCCGTACAGGAAGAACGCCGAGGAGAACGCGCCGAGCAGGAAGTACTTGAGCGCGGCCTCCTGGGAGAGCAGACGGCGGTGGCGGGCCAGTCCGCAGACCAGGTACAGCGGCAGGGACAGCACTTCGAGCGCGACGAACATGGTCAGCAGGTCGTTGGCCGCCGGGAACAGCAGCATGCCGCCGACCGAGAACATCACCAGCGGGTAGACCTCGGTGGTCAGCCAGCCGGCCCGGATCGCCTCGCGCTCCTGCTGCGAGCCGGGCACCGAGCCGCCCTGCGCGGCGAACGCGTCCTGGCCGCCCTCGGTGCGCCGCTCGGCGATCACCAGGACGCTGATGAACGAGATCACCAGGATCGTGCCCTGCAGGAACAGCGTGGTCTTGTCCAGGGCCACCGCGCCCTGCGCGACCAGCTGCGCCGGACTGTTGTGCAGCGCGACCACGGCGGCGAACGCGGCGGCCAGCCCGACCAGCGCGAGCGTCACCTGCAGCCGGTAGCGCGCGGTGCGCGGCGCGAACGCCTCGATCAGCACTCCCACGGTCGCTACGCCCAGCACGATGAGCATCGGTGAGAGCTTGCCGAACTCGACGTGCGGGGCGACGAAAGGCGCGGCGGTGCCCGACGCGGCGGTGGCGAGGATGGCCATCACTGTCCGCTCCCGTTTCCTTGAGCGACGTTCTGTTGTTGGACACTGTGCTGTTGGGCGCTGTGCTGCGCCGCCTGCGAGATCGCCGGCGTCTGGTTGATCGCCGGGTTGATGAAGTTCGTCAGGATGCTGGGCACGAAGCCGAGCGCGACGATCAGCGCCAGCAGCGGACCGACCGCGGTCAGCTCCCGGCGGCTGAGGTCCTTGAAGCCCCTGACCGAGTCACGCACCGGCCCGGTCATCGTGCGCTGATACATCCAGAGGATGTACAGCGCGGCCAGCACGATCGAGGTGGTGCTGACGATCGCGGCGGCCGGATACTTCTCGAACGTACCCACCAGCACCAGGAACTCGGAGACGAACGAGGACAGGCCGGGCAGCGCCAGCGAGGACAGCCCGGCGACCAGGAAGGTGCCGGCCAGCAGCGGCGCCACCTTCTGCACGCCGCCGTACGCGTCGATCGCGCCCGAGCCGCGCCGGGAGATCATGAATCCGGCCAGCAGGAACAGCGCGCCGGTGGACAGGCCGTGGTTGACCATATACAGCGTCGCGCCGACCTGGCCGCGCGCGGTCAGCGCGAACACCCCGATGGTGATCAGGCCGAAGTGCGATACCGAGGTGTACGCGATCAGCCGCATCATGTCCTTCTGGCCGATCGCCACCAGCGCACCGTAGATGGTGCTGATCACGGCGAGCACCAGCACCAGCGGCGTGAAGTAGTGCGAGGCGTTCGGGAACAGCTCCAGGCAGAACCGCAGCATCCCGAAGGTGCCGATCTTGTCCATCACGCCGACCAGCAGCACGGCCGTGCCGGGCGTCGCCTCCGACGCGGCGTCGGGCAGCCACGTGTGGAACGGCCACAGCGGCGCCTTGACCGCGAAGGCGAAGAAGAAGCCGAGGAACAGCCACTTCTCGGTGCCGCCGGAGATGCTCAGCGTGCCGTCCGCGACCGCCTTGGACAGGGTGGCGAAGTTGAAGGTGCCGCCGATCGACGAGCGCGTCGTGGCCACGTACAGCCCGATCACCGCGGCGAGCATCAGCAGGCCGCCGAGCAGGTTGTACAGCAGGAACTTCACGGCCGCGTACGAGCGGCGGGCGCCGCCGAACGAGCCGATCAGGAAGTAACCCGGGATCAGCAGCGCCTCGAACAGGACATAGAACAGGAACACGTCGTTCGCGGCGAAGACCCCGATCATCAGGGTCTCCATGCTCAGCAGCAGACTGAAGTACGTCCGCTCGGAGCGCTTCGACTCGACCGGCATCCCCTGCGGCAGGTCGGTGTCGTGCCAGGCGGCCAGGATCACCACCGGCACCAGCACGGCGGCCAGCAGGATCAGCACCAGGGCCACGCCGTCCACCGCGACGTAGTAGTCGACGTGGAAGGTCGGGATCCAGGCGTACTTCTCGGACAGCTGGAAGCGCGGCCCGCCGGTCTTGAAGGCGAACGCCGCGGCGATCGCGAAGCCCAGCGTCACCAGCGAGGCGAACAGCGCGATCGGCTTGGCCAGCGCGGACTTCGCCTTGGGCAGCGCGGTCAGCGCGACCACGCCGGCCAGCGGCACGCCGATCGCCGTGCTCAGATACGGGAACGATGACATGTCAGCGAGCGTCCTTTCAGCCGCGAACCAGGAGCAGGGCCACGACGAGCAGGGCCGCGCCGCCGAACATGGACAGTGCGTAGGAGCGCACGAAGCCGTTCTGCACGCGCCGCAGCCGCCCGGAGGATCCGCCGAGTCCCGCCGCGACGCCGTTGACGACTCCGTCGACGCCCTTGAGGTCGAAGTAGACCAGCAGCCTGGTCAGGTACTGGCCGGTGCGCATGACCGCGATCTCGTTGAACGCGTCGCCGTACAGGTCACGGCGCGCCGCACGCGTGAGGGCCGAGCCGGCCGGGGCCTGCGCCGGGATCTTCTTGGTGCCGTACAGCTGCCATGCGTACGCGACGCCGAGCACGACCACGACGAAGGTGATGCCCGACAGCAGGTTCGCGTTGATCGGCGAGTGGCCCTCGGAGCGTCCGGTGATCGGTTCGAGCCAGTTCGCGAAGCCGGAGCCGATCGAGAACAGGCCGCCGGCGAAGACCGAGCCGAGCGCCAGCACGATCATCGGGAAGGTCATCGACTTGGGCGACTCGTGCGGGTGCGGTTCGTGTCCTTCGGCGTCCGGGACCCAGCGCTTCTCGCCGAAGAAGGTCATCAGCATCACGCGCGTCATGTAGAACGCGGTGATCAGCGCGCCGAGCAGCGCCGTGCAGCCCAGGATCCAGCCGGAGGTGCCGCCCTGCGCGAAGGCGGCCTCGATGATCTTGTCCTTGGACCAGAACCCGGAGAACGGCGGGCAGCCGATGATCGCCAGGTAGCCGAGGCCGAAGGTAACGTAGGTGACCGGCATGAACTTGCGCAGCGCGCCGAAGTGGCGCATGTCCACGTCGTCGTTCATACCGTGCATGACCGAGCCGGCGCCGAGGAACAGCCCGGCCTTGAAGAAGCCGTGCACGATGAGGTGCGCGATGGCGAAGACGTAGCCCGCCTTGCCGATGCCGGCCGCGAGCATCATGTAGCCGATCTGCGACATCGTCGAGCCCGCGAGGGCCTTCTTGATGTCGTCCTTGGCCATACCGATGAGGGCACCGGCGATCAGCGTGGCCGCGCCGACGATCATCACCAGCAGCCGCGCCTCCGCGGACAGCTCGAAGATCACGTGGGAGCGGACGACGAGGTAGACGCCCGCGGTCACCATGGTCGCGGCGTGGATCAGCGCCGACACCGGGGTCGGGCCCTCCATCGCGTCCAGGAGCCAGGACTGCAGCGGGAGCTGGGCGGACTTGCCGCACGCACCGAGCAGGAGCAGCAGGCCGATGGCGGTGATCGTGCCGTGCGACGCCTGCGAGGCGTGCCCGAACACGTCGGTGAAGCTGATCGAACCGAACGTCAGGAACATCAGCATGATCGCGACGGACAGCCCGAAGTCACCGACCCGGTTGACGATGAACGCCTTCTTCGCGGCCACCGCCGCGGTCGGCTTGTGCTGCCAGAAGCCGATCAGCAGGTACGAGGCGAGACCGACGCCCTCCCAGCCGACGTACAGGCCGACGTAGTTGTCGGACAGCACCAGCAGCAGCATCGCCGCGACGAACAGGTTCAGGTACCAGAAGAACCGCCGCCGGTCGGTGTCGTGCGCCATGTAGCCGAGCGAGTAGATG
>JBOHCW010000156.1:0-2591 GCA_050725375.1 Actinocrinis sp.
GGGAGTCGGCCGGGGGAAACTCCCCGCGCCGCGGCCGGGTCCCTACTCGGATTCGTCGTCGTCCTCGGCCTGGTCCTGGTCGACCTGGTCGACCGGCTCACCGTCACGGCGGCCGAGTACCGCGCGCAGCTTGCCGGCGTCGACGACCGGGTGCCCGTTGGACTTGTGCGGCTCCAACTCCGGGTCGGCGTCGACCAGCACGGCCTTCAGCCGCTCGCCAGACCAGCCCTCGTAGACCTCCGGGCGCAGGCTCGCGAGGCGCTGCAGAACGACCGTCGTGCGGGTAAGGCGCCGATCGCCGAGGACGGCCAGGACGTCGGCGAGGTGGTCGACCGCCGCGCCCGGCGCGGCATCCTCGAGGCCGGCCTGCTCGACACCGGCGCGGGCGTTGCACGCGCGCTCGATGATGGCGGGCACGTCGTTGTCGTCGACGTACTGCCAGCGGGCGATGTCGAACGGGTTCGCCGTGAACCCCACGGTCACCGAAGTGCCGATGTCCGTGCTCGGGTTCAGGGTGGTCGCGGTGACGCCGGCGCGGTGCTTGCCCGTGCCGAGAAGCCCGTCATTGGCGTAGTGGTCGCCGACCGCGAACGCGACCCGGTTGGAGGTGTTGCGCGTGACCTCCTTCGGAATGCTGTCCTTGGCCGGCGACACGGTCACCCACACCAGCGTGATACCGGTCTTGCGGGCCTTCTTCATCACCTTCTCGGCCAGCTCGGCGGCCTCGGCGCCGTACTGCTTGTGCATGAACAGCTCGTGGCACTCGTCGAACACGACTACGCGCGGACGCAGCCGTTTGTCCCGTGCGGCCAGCTCGCGCGTGAGCTTCAGCTCGCCGGCGTCTTCGAGCAGCTGGCCGCGGCGGGTGACCTCCGAGCGCAGCCGGCGCAGCGCCTTCAGCGCGGCCTCGATGTCCTCGTCCTCGTCGCCCTTGACCAGGGCGGCCAGGCGCGGGCGCATCAGGTCATAGTCGGCGTTGTACGCCATGACGTAGACCTCGATCTCGACCAGCGGATCGAGCGCGGCGCCGAGCACGATAGCCCTGGTCGCAGAGCTCTTACCGGTGCCCATGATGCCGCCGACCATGTAGTTCTTCGCCATCAGGCCGGCGCGGATCGCCTCGCCGCGCAGCGTCACGGCGACCGGTACGCCCTTGAAGTAGTCCGAGGTCCCGGCCTTCAGCAGCGGCCAGGGCGCCACCGGGCCGGTCAACGTGCCCGGATGCGCGACCCACAGATCGAGGACACCGGGCTTGTTGTCCGGCTCGCTCGGCCACACCTCGATCGGCTTGCGCAGCAGGTTCGAGGCCAGCAGGTTCTTACGCCTGTTGATCATCTCGACGCTCACGCCCTGAGGCAGCATCAGCTGCGCGTGCCAGCCGGCGCCGTCCTCGACCGCGCCGAGAATCCACCGCGGCCGCCATCCCGCCTTGACCGCCCTGTCCAGCGGACCGAGGCCGAGGTGACGCAGCGCGGACAGGATCGCCGACTCGTCCGGCACCAGCTCGCGCCCGTCGCCGTCGCCGTCCTCGGCGTACAGGACCGGGTCGAGCGGCGCGTGTGCGCGGCCGAGCGCCCACAGCGAGCCGAGCACCAGGGCCGGGACGGCGACCAGCGCGGGACGCCAACCGACCTCGACAGCCCAGCAGATCCACCACACCACGCGGAACGCCACGTGCAGCGGCGCGGTCGACTCGGCCGGCTTGCCGCTGGCAACGGCGAGCACCAGGCCGAGCGCGAGCAGCGCGCCGGCGAGCGTGCCCGCCGTGTAGATCACCGCGCGGGCGGCGTAGACCGGGGCGCGCAACAGCGCCATACGGCGGGCGTGCCGTTCCTTGCGGAACGCAGCCGCGCGCGTCTCCCACTCCAGCGCCGCGGCGTGGTCGCCGACCGCCTCGGCGAGCCGCATCATCCGCTCATGCCGCGCCGTCGACCTCGCGTCGCGCCGGCGACCGGCGTACACACGGACGCCGACCGCGACGTGCCGCGTGTGCCGCACGACGAATCGGCGCGGTGCGCGGATCGGCTCGGGCAGCAACGCAAACAGGTCGATCGGCTCGCCGAGGTCGTCGTCCTCGTCCGCCTGGTCGACGTCGACGGGCGCGGGTTCGGCGTCGGCCGGGCCGGGTAGCGGCCGGGGGATCAGGCGGCGCGGGCTGTCCATAACGCCGCTCGGCGGCGCGGTCTCGAGGTCTGTCGTCGGCGTGTCGAGGCTGTAGCCGTTGGCGTGCTCGATCTCGATCGTCATGATGTGCCTGTCCTCCTATGGGGACAGCCGGGCGCGGCGAGGCCTGAGAATCCAGCCGCGCCCGGCGCGGGATCAGTGCTGTTCGGCCTCGGCGTGGCCGGCCGGGTCGACGTCGACGCGCACGATGTTCGGAGACGAGCCGAGCGTCATCTCCAGCTCGCGGGCGCGCTCGCGCGTGACGCCCTCGTGCCGCTCGGTGCCGCCGTTGGCGAGGTACACGGTCACGTCCTCGGTTGCCCTATCGGTCTGCTCTGCGGGCATTGCAGGGTCCTTCCGGTCGTCGGGTCCGGGCCGAGCGCCCGCGGCGTGCCCGCCTCGCCGTGGGGACGAGACGGGTCACCGGC
>JBOHCW010000157.1:0-3492 GCA_050725375.1 Actinocrinis sp.
TCGACGAGCTGTGCGCCATGGGCCGCGAACTGCTCGACCGGCAGCCGATGACCAACGCCGAGTTGCGCCGCGCGCTCGCCGAACTGATGCCCGGCCGCGATCGCGCCGCGCTCCAGTTCTCGGTGCACTACCTGGTGCCCGTCGTTCAGGTGCCCCCGGCGGGCCTTTGGGGCGCGCACGGCCAGATGCCGGCGACGACCGCTGAGACGTGGCTCTCGGCGCCGATGGCGACGTCGGCGGCGCCGCACCGGCTGATCCTGCGTTATCTCGCGGCATTCGGCCCGGCCGCCGTGGCTGATATGCAGGCGTGGTCCGGGCTCACCCGGCTGCGGGAGGTCGTCGACGAGCTGCGGCCCGAACTGGTCTGCTTCGGCGACGAGTCGGGCCGTGAGCTGTTCGACGTGCCGGACGCACCACTTCCCGGGCCGGACGGGCCGGCTCCGGTGCGCTTCCTGCCCGAGTACGACAACCTGATGGTCGCTTACAAGGACCGCAGGCGAATGCTCGCCGACGCGCATTGTCCGCTGGTGTTCGCCGGCAACGCGGCGGTGCGGGCGACTGTGCTGGTCGACGGATTCGTCGCGGGGACGTGGAAGGCGGCGGTCCGGGACGGGTGTGCGCAGCTTTCGGTGGAACCGTTCGGCCGGATGTCGCGCGCGGATCGGGCCGCGGTGACGCAGGAGGGGCTACGCCTTCTGACCTTCGTGTTCCCCGGCGCGCAGAACACGAAGGTCGATTTCTGACGCTCTCTCAGCCTTTTGCTGACGGTGGTGGCGGGCCGAAGGTGCGCGCGTGCCGGGGGAGGGCGAGCGCCATCGCGAAGGCCGCCGCCAGCAGCGCCATCACGATCCACAGGGTGCGCTCGGCGGAGCCGGAGACGCCGTCGCGGCCGGAAAGCCCGAAGAAGGCGGTGCCCAGCAGCGCCGCGCCGAGCGAGCCGCCGAACTGCTGCACCGCGGTGAACACCCCCGATGCCGAGCCGGTCTCGGCGGGCTCGACGGTGGCCAGCACGATGTTGAAGATCGCGGCGAGGGCGAGGCCCATGCCGACGCCCACGACGAACAGCGCCGGAGCGAACTGCCACGAGTCCGGCCGGCCTCCGGTCTGCCGCAGGGTGAGCCAGAGCCCGAAGACGCCTGCCGCGCCCGTCGCCAGGCCCAGGTGGATCTGCGGGCGCCCGAGCCGCGCGGTCAGGCCGCGGCGCGCGGCGAGCATCGCGCAGATCGAGCCGACCGCCTGCGGCAGCGTGGTCAGCGCCGCCCGCAGTGGCGAGAAGCCCAGGCCCAGCTGGACGAAGATGGTGAACACCAGGTTCAGCCCGACCAGCCCGCAGTAGAGCGAGACCACGGCGAACAGTCCGCCGGTGAACGACCGCTTGCCGAACAGGCTCAGCTCCACCAGCGGATCGCCGCCCAGACGCTGTATCCGGGCCTCGTACCGGCCGAACAGCCCGGCCAACGCGGCACCCGCGGCGAAGCAGGCGAAGACCCACCAGGGCCAGCCGAGATCGCGGCCCTCCACCAGCGGATACACCAGCAGAGCGGCGGCGGCCGAGATGATCACCGCGCCGAGCACGTCGAGCCGGCGGGCTACCGGCGTGCCGCCCGACGGCAGGTATCGGACCGCGGCGGCCAGCCCGGCCAGGCCCAGCGGCAGATTGATCAGGAAGATCATCCGCCAGCCGGCGCCGAGCAGGTTCGCGCCGACCAGCCAGCCGCCGAGGATCGGGCCGCAGATCGTGCCCAGGCTCAATACCGGCCCGAACAACCCGAACGCGACCGGCAGCTCGCGTGGTGGGAAGCAGGTGGAGACGATGCCGAGGCCCTGCGGCAGCATCAACGCGCCGCAGAGCCCTTGCAGCACCCGGAACGCGATCAGCATGTCAGAGTTCTGAGCCACTGCGCACAGCAGCGAGGACACGGTGAATCCGGCCATGCCGATCAGGAAAAGGCGCTTGCGGCCGTAGATGTCGCCGAGCCGGCCGCCGACGATCAGGCCCGAGGCCATCGCGAGGGTGTATCCGGCGGCCAGCCACTGAATCAGCGTCGTGCCGCCGTCCAGGTGCGCCCGGATCTGCGGCCCGGCCACCGTCGTGATCAGCGAGTCGAGCAGGTCCATCATCCCGGCCGCGAGGACCACCCAGAGCGCGGCCCACCGCCGGCGGTAGAGCGTCGGCGGCGCCGGCGTCTGAGTGTTCGTCATCTCGGTGGAAGCCATCGCTGCATGGCCCTTTCGGTAGCGCGAAATCCCCCGCCCACGTCACCACGCTAGGCCGGGCCCCTCGATTCGGCCTCGAGGGCGACCCGTCCGGCCGCGGCCCGGACCCGAGCCGGAAGCGACCGCGTTTCGAGAACCAGACAGCTCAATGGCCCGAAACCGTTCACGGGCAACCGTCATCCACCCCGGGACCGCGGCGCCGGCCCCCGGCCGTACGCCAGGCCTGGCCGGATCACAGGAAGTGACATGAACCCCACCCGAACCCACGTCGTCGTGTCCGCCGGGCTGGCGAACGCCGGAGAGGCCACCCGCGCGCTCGAGCTGGCGAGGGCGCTGAGCACGTATCACCCGGACGGCCACGAGGCGCGGGTCACCTTCCTGTCCCACGGCGGCTGGTTCGAGTCGCGCATCCGGGCGGCGGGTTTCCCCGTGGTGCGCAGCGAACCGGCCGTGCGCGGCCAGAACATGGCCGAGGACCTGGAGTTCGACCCGCCGGAGTTCGTCGGCTCGGTCCGGCTGGCCCGCTCCTTCATCGACGGCGAGCGCGCGGCCTTGGAGCAATTGCGGCCCGACGCGGTCGTCCACGGAATGTGGCCGTTCGCGAACATCGCGGCCCGGTTGCTCGGCATCCGCACGCTCGCGTTCCTTGCCGTCCCGCCGACCGTGCTCGCCGAAGAGGTGGCCCGGGAACTGCGCGAGAAGACCCCGCTGCACGGTGACGCGACCCACGTCTACCGCGCCCGAGAGGAGGGCGGGGCCCCCGCCGCACCGAAGGTGTTCCGGCAAGACCGGCTCGCGCAGGCGATCGCGCGCTGCGGGTGGCGCGGACCGGTCCCGTCGACGCTGTTCGAGATGCTCGACGCCGACCTGGTCGTGATCAACGACCTCGCGGACTTCTACGCCGGCGTGCGGCTGCCGGACAACGTCCGGTTGACCGGCCCGCTGTTCGCCCAGCCCGGGCCGGAGCCGATCGACCAGGAGATCGCGGCCGTGCTCGACCCGCTCGACCCGAGGCCGAAGGTGCTGTGCACCCTGGGCAGCTCGGCGCCGCGGGAGTCGCTGCTGGAAGCCGCGCGCGGCATCGTCGGCGGGGCCGGTGACGCCTGGAACGCCGTCATCCTCGCGCCGCCCTCCATCTGCCCGATCGACGAGGTGCGCGCGGTGGCCGGGTCGCGTCCGGGGGTCGTCGTCACCGACCGGTTCATGGCGATGCGCGAGATATACGAACACGTGGATGTGGTTGTCTGCCACGGCGGCCAGGGCACGGTCCAGTCG
>JBOHCW010000158.1:0-3714 GCA_050725375.1 Actinocrinis sp.
CTGCGACGGCACGGACGCGGGGGAGGGGGTGCGCACCAGCAGGCTCGGCAGTGGCGAGGGGCTGACGGCGGCCTGCGCGGACGGCCCGGCGTGCGCGTGCAGGACGGCGATCAGGATCGCGACCAGCGCCATCCCGGCCAGCCCGGACACGATCACCTCGACGCTCTTGCGCACCGGCCCGGCCTCGCGCCGCCGCCGGCGCCGCCCGCCTGAATCCGCGCGCGCGCCTTTCAGCCTCGTCACCGCTTCCGCCCCTTGCGTTCCCGGTCCGTGCCGCTGTGGCGGTGAACAGCAGCGCCCGCCGACCGCTGCTCACTCGTTCGAGTGATACCACGTCAGGTGTTCATCATGTCGCAATCCGTGAACCCGTGGGGGTGAATCGCCTGTTTCGCACCGGACTCGGCGGGGACATGCGCCACCGGTGCCCCGAAAACAGAACCGGGCCCCGTCCGCATGTGTGGACGAAGGCCCGGCAGTGCCCCGGCGCCGCGCGGTCCCCCAGTGGAACCTCGCGACGCCGACGCGGTGTCAGCGGTACTGCGGTGGTGCGGGTAACGCGGGTAACGCGGAGCGAATCCGGGTACTGCGTCACGCCCTGTCGTGCCCGTGCCTGTAGTGCCCTGCGAACTGTGCGCGCCGGCGTCAGCCGATCGAGCAGGTCTGGCCCTCGAGCTTGTCGGCGACCGCGATCGCCTCGACCTGGTTGCCGCACAGGTTGACCGGCACCGAGGCGGCGAGGTTGACCACGTTGCCGGACAGGATGCCGCCGGAGTGGTCCGAGGCGCCCATCGCGGACGCGCCGGGCGCGTCGCCGTTGGTGCCGATGGTGCAGGTGCTCGGCTTGTCGACGGCCTTGACCACGCCGAGGCCGGCCTGGTTGCCGCAGGCGTTGACCGGCACGGCCAGCGCGCCGTCCACCACGTTGCCCGAGCCGATTCCGCCCGAGTGGTCGGAGCTGCCGGTGGCCATCGCGCCCTCGCCCGGGCCGATGTCGCACATCGTGCCCTCGTTCACGTTCTTCAGCGCGACGACCAGGACCTGGTTGCCGCAGAAGTTGACCGGGACCGCGACCGGCGCGTTGACCACGTTGCCCGAGGCGGCGCCGCCGGAGTGCGACGAATCGCCGGTCGCGGTGGCGTCAGCGGCGGCGATGCCCGCCGTGCCCAGGAGAAGTCCGGACGTGGCGGCGGCGAGCGCCAGCCCCCGCTTGGCAAACCCATGCATCTGTTGACCTCTGTTGCTCTAGACGGGAGGGAGCCCCGGCGCCGAGGCGCCGCAGGATCTCCCCTTCGCACAGGGGCAACGAAGGCCGGCCGCACCGGTTACGCCGGATTCTCGGGCAAACCGGCCGAATCGCCCGATCGGAGCATTACGCGCCCGCCGGACCGGATGATGATCGCACCGGTTCCCGTGCGCGGCCCGGCGCCTACCGGTGCAGTTTCGGCAGCACCTCGCGGCCGAACACCTCGATCCACTCCTCCTGGTTGCGCCCGACGTTGTGCAGGTAGATCCGGTCGAAGCCCAGGTCCAGGTAGCGCTGGATCTCGGCGCGGTGCACGTCCGGGTCCGCGCTGATCACCATGCGGCCCTCGAAGTCCTCCGGGCGCACCAGCTTGGCCATCTGCTCGAAGTGGAACGGGGAGCGGATGTCGCCCTTGTCGAACTTCATCCCGCCGTTGGGCCACTCGCTCATCGCGTTGGCCATGGCCTGCTCGTCGCTGGGGGCCCAGGAAAGGTGCAGCTGCAGGATCTTCGGCATCGCCTCCGGGTCCTTGCCCGCCTCGCGGGCGCCCTCGGCGAACTTGCCCAGCACGGTCTCGATCTTCGCGGGGGCCGCGCCGGGGGTGATGATGCCGTCGGCGAGCCGGCCGGTGCGCTTGGCGTTGATCGGCCCGGCGGTGGCGATGTAGATCTCCGGGGCCTGCTCGGGCATGGTCCACAGCCGGGTGGACTCCAGGGTGAAGTACGTGCCGGAGTGCTTGACGTCCTTGTGCTCCAGGCCGCTGGCGAACAGCTTCTTGATGACCTCCAGCGCCTCCCACATGCGGGTGCTGCGTTCGGCGGCCTCCGGCCAGTACCCGCCGGTGATGTGCTCGTTCAGGGCCTCGCCGGCGCCCAGGCCCAGCCAGTGCCGGCCGGGGTACATCGCGGCCAGCGTCGCCGAGGCCTGCGCGACCATCGCCGGGTGCATCTTGAACGACGGGCAGGTCACGCCGGGGCCCAGGTCGCCGCGGGTGCGCTCGCCGATCGCGGTCAGCACGTTCCACACGAACGGCGCGCTGCCCTGTGCCGGCACCCACGGCTGGTAGTGGTCGGCGGCCATCACCCCGGTGAATCCGGCGGCCTCGGCCTGCGCGCTGTAGCCGGTCACCTCGACCGGTCCGAACTGTTCGAGCATGGCCGCGTAACCGATGTGGGGTGCACTCATCAGGATTCTCCAAGGGCGTGCTGACGCTGATCTAGCCAACGAGCCAACCCTATGTCCACCGCGTGAGAGCCGGACGGGCGCACCCGCGCGCATCGCAAAAGGTCGCTGACTGAACCGGTTGCCGGATGGGTAGGTGCGTGCAGGTGCAGCTAGACCACGTCTCCTATGCCTGCGGGACCGATGCGTTCCCCTCGACCGTCTCGCGTCTGGGCGCCCTTCTGGGCGCCCCGTTTCGCGACGGCGGGGTCCACCCCCGCTACGGCACCCGCAACGCCGTGCTGCCCCTGGACGGCGGCAGTTACGTCGAGGTCGTCACCCCGCTGGACCATCCGGCCACCGACTCCGCGCCCTTCGGGCAGGCGGTGCGCCGCCGCGCGGCCCTGGGCGGCGGCTGGCTCGGCTGGGTCGTCTCCGTCGAGGACCTGGCCCCGTTCGAGAAGCGGCTGGGCCGCCCGAGCGCGGAGGGCCACCGGCGCCGCCCCGACGGGGTGCTGCTGCAGTGGCGGCAGCTCGGGGTGCTCGACCTGATCGAGGACCCGCAGATCCCGTACCTGATCGAATGGTGCTGCCCGCACACCGACCACCCCTCGGCCGGCGCGGACGGCGCGGTCGGCATCGACCGGCTGGAGATCTCCGGGCAGCGCGGGCAGATCCTCGACTGGCTCGGCACCCCCGAGGCCGACCCGTTGCCGCACGTGCACGTCAACTGGCTGGAGCCGGCCGACGTGGCCAACGCGTACGGCGAGGCGGGCCTGGTCGCCGTCGACTTCCACACCGCGCACGGCTCGATCCGCATCGACTAGGCCCCATCTGGCCGCACCGCGCGATGAGCTGACGCCCCGTCAGTGCCTCGCGGGCCAGGTCAGAACCGGGTGGCCGGGCCGCCGCCGCGGCAGGGCGGCAGCGCGAGCGAGAGCGAGAGGCCGGGACCGCGCCCTGCCCCGACACCGGCCCCGGCTGCGATCGTCAGCTGCAGGCGCAGGCGCAGACCCAGGTCGAGTCCGAGGACGTTCAGATCCGCCGCCGGGCACATCACGTGCGTCGGCGAAGGCGTGGGCGTGGGCGGGCTCGGCTTCGCCGGCGGGCTGGGCGCCGCGCTGCTCGGCGGCGCGGCCGCCGGCTTCGTGCCGGGTCGGGCGGGCGGCGGCGCGGAGGTTCTCACCTGGCTCGGCGGCGCGCTGCTGTGGCTGGGGCTGGGCTTGGGCGCGGCTGGCGCTGGCACCAGCGTGGCGGGCGGCGAGGGCGGCAGCGCGGCGACGGGGCTGCGGCTCGGCGCCGTCCCGGGC
>JBOHCW010000159.1:0-4259 GCA_050725375.1 Actinocrinis sp.
CGATCAGCGGGTGGCGCGCCTCGGTCCGGATCATCGTCTCGCGGTGCAGTGCGGGCTCCGGCTTGCCGGCGAGGGTCGGCCAGCCGCCGGTGGCGGCCGCCACGGCGCTTTCCAGAGCACCGTTGCCCGGTGCGCTGCCGCGCGCGGTCGGCATCGTGCGGTCGGCGTTCGCCGCGAACCACGGTACGCCGCGCCCGACCGCGTAGGTCGCCTCCGCCAGGTCGGTCCACGACGTGTCGGACCGGTAACCCTGCACGATGGCGGCCGGATCGTCGTCGGCGGAGTCGACGATCGTCAGCTCGTGTCCCAGCACCGCCTGCCGCAGGCCTTCGTCGCCGATGACCAGGACGCGCGCGCCGTGCGGCATTTGCTCGGCGATCAGGCGGGCGACCGCCTGCGCGGCGGTGACGACGTCCTCAGGGCGTGCAGGCAGCCCGAGCTCCCTGAGGTGCCGCGCGATCATCTCGGGCGTACGTGACGCGTTATTCGTGACGTATGCCAGACGCATCCCAGCGTCGGCGGCCGACAACAGGGAGGGCACCGCGTTCGGTACCGCGTCTTTGCCGCGGTACACCACTCCGTCCAGGTCAAGCAGCGCCGTGTCATACAGCGCGGCGAGCGGCTTGTCCGCCGCCCGCCGGTCCGCTTCGGCCGCGTCCGCCTCATTTTCGAAGTTCGTCACAACGAGTGATTTTCGCACGAGTGTGGGCCCGGCCGAGCCGTGCCCGGCCGAGTGCCCTTCGCCTCATCCGGCTGACGCGTTACGGGTGCCCGTGTTTGCCCGCCGCCGAGTGCGATCGTACGGTCGCCCGCGCGCCGCGCAGCGCCTGTGTGTAATAGCGCACATCCGGCCGCATCGCCGCCGCGCGCGCCAGGTGCTCGACCGCCAGTTCGTAGTCGCCCAGCCGGGCGACCGCCAGGCCCCAGCCGAACTGGGCGTAGTCGTCCTCCGGGTTGGACTCGGCCAGCGTGCGGAACGCGGCCGCCGCCTCCGGGTACTGTTCCGCGTCGAACTGTGCGCGGGCCAGCGCCTCAAGCACCGACCGCGATCGCGGCACCCGGTCCGCGGCGCGTACCAGCAGCTGCGTCGCCGCGGACGCGTTGCCGCTGTCGAGCAGCTGGACGGCGCGCTGGTACCAGTCGTTGACCTCTCCGGAGAGGACGGTGTCGTCGAGCGGTTCGCCGTCGCCGGCCCACTGCCCGTCCGCTTCGTCTCGCCACTGCGCACCCTCAGCCACTTCGCGCCTCCCGGTGTTCGGTCTGTTCCGCTGCTACCGCTATTTCCCGTCTTTCCGGACCTATCACTGTTCGCTGGGCCGTCACGGTGTCCGGACCGTCGGCGCCAGCCCCTAACATTTGCCTATGACGCCCGCCCCCGACGCCGAAGCCCCGCATCCCGAAGCGCAGGGGCGGCTCGCTCTCGCCCCGTTCCGCGGGCTGCGGTTCGCGCGCGCCAGGGTCGGCGACCCGGCGGCAGTCATATCGCCACCGTACGACATGATCGACCCAATTCAGGCACACCGACTTGCCCAGAGCGGTACGCACAACATCGTTCGGCTCATCCTTCCCGAGCTCGACGAGCCGGACGCACGTCTGCGATACCGCCGCGCGGCCCGTACGCTGCGCGAGTGGCGGACTGAAGAGGCGCTGGTCCTGGACGAGGCGCCGGCGCTGTACGTCTACGAGCAGTCCGGCCCGGTGGGCCTGCAGCGCGGCCTGATCGGCGCCCTGTTGTTGCCGACGGACGATTCCGGCCCGGTCCTGCCGCACGAGGACGTCGTGGACGCGGTCGTGGCCGACCGGCAGGCGCTCATGCACGCGCTCGGTGCTAACCCGGAGCCGATCCTGCTCACCTACGACGGTGGCGGCCCGGCGTCCGACCTGGTTGAACGCTACGCCGACCAGCAGGAAGCGCCGGTCGTCGAGGCCACCACCGCGGACGGCACGCGCCACCGGCTGTGGGCGGTCACCGATCCGCAGGAGCACGCCGAGGTTGCCGCCGACCTGGCCACCCGCCGCTCGCTGATCGCCGATGGCCACCACCGCTACGCCGCGTATCAGCGACTCGCCGCCCTAGGCCGCAAGGGCACGGACCACGGCCTCGCCCTGCTGGTCGACGCGAAGCGCCACCCGCTGCTCGTGCGCGGCATCCACAGATGGCTGCCGGACCTGCAGAGCGATCCGGCGATCGCCGCGGCGAAGGAGTTCTTCGAGGTCACGCCGCTCGAAGGCGGTTACAAGGCCGCGCTCGACGCCTTGGCCGAGATCGAACACGACCGCATCGCCGCAGCCGTGGTCGACGGCCAACGGGCCTGGCTGCTCACCGATCCCAAGCCGGATCTGCTCAGCGAGGCGATCCCGCACGACCGTCCCGCCGCCTGGCGCTCACTCGACGCCACGGTCGTGCATCTGGCGTTGGCGAACAGGATCTGGGGCGTCCCCGACACGGCCGACCACATCCGTTTCGACCACGACCCGCGCAGCGCCGTCGTCGAGGCCCACCGCCACCACGGTCTGGCCGTCCTGCTGCGTCCGGTCGCGGAGTCGACGGTCCTGGACCTCGCCGCCCAAGGCGTCCGCATGCCCCGCAAGTCCACCGCGTTCGCTCCGAAGCCCGCCACCGGCCTGGTCCTGCGCCTCCTGGACGAGCAGGAGCCGGTCTCCTCGGAGTGATCGGGACGCTACTCGCCCGCTCAGCTCCACTCAGATGGGCCTGTTAACTAGCTCGCCGGTGGTATCAGCGCCGACGAAGGCGGGCGGCCCCAACCGGAGCCGCCCGCCTCACACTCGTTCGCAGCGCACGCTGAGCCAGCGCGCTCGCCCCTGACCGCTACTGCTCTTCGTCGTTCTCCAGGACGGGGCCGCGTTCCTTGTGCTCGTCCTTGCCCTCACCCGACGCCTTCACGACGCGGTCGTCCGACGCCTGCTCATCGTCGCCGTCCTCGTCGCCGTCTTCATCGTCTTCGTCTTCGTCGTCTTCGTCTTCGAACTCGCCGTCGTCCTCGTCGACGTCGTCGTCCTGCTCATCGTCGTCGTCGGCTTCGTCGTCGAGTTCCGTGTCCTCGTCGTCGTCGAGTTCTTCCTCGACTTCCTCGAAGGTGAGCCCGTCCAGCTCGGCGAGCCGCTCGCCGGCGCCGGTCAGGCCCTCGGGGTCGACCTCGCTCGCACGGCCGAACCACTCGCGCGCCTCGTCCTCGCGGTCGGACTCCAGCAGCGCCTCGGCGTACGCGTAACGCAGCCGCGCGGTCCACGGCTCCGACTGAGCGGGCGTCAGGTCGGCGCCCTGGAGCAGCACGACGGCCGCGTCGGGCTGGCCCATGTCGCGGCGCGCGCCGGCCGCGACGATGCGCAGCTCGACCTGGGTGGCCTTGTCGAGTTCCTTGGCCTCCGGCGCCTGCGACATCTCCAGTGCCTTCTCGGGCCGGCCGAGTCCGCGCTCGCAGTCGGCCATCACGGCCCACTGGTGGTTGGAGCCGGTGATCCGCCGCGCGGCGCGCAGTTCGGACAGCGCTTCGGCGTAACGGTCCGACAGGTACGCGGCCAGGCCGAGCGCTTCACGCGTCGCCGCGAGGCGCGGTGCGAGTTGCTGCGCGGCGCGGGCGTGCGCGTAAGCCTTTTCCGGGTCCTCGTCGACGAGCCGTCCGGCCATCACCAGGTGGCCGCCGACGAGTTGCGCCTTCATGCGCACGAGGGTGCGCAGCTCGGCGCGGATGTCCGCGTCCAGGTCGGTGGTGTCGATGTCGTCCGGGAGCTCCAGCTCCTCGGTCGCGGGGGTCGATGACGACTCGGTACGGGCGCCGTCGGCGGGCGCGGACGAGCGCCGCTCCCACGGACGCTCGCGGTCCCGGTCGGCGAAGCGGGGCCGGTCGTCGTCACGACGCTCGAAGCCACGCCGGTCGTCACGCTGGCCGAAGCCGCCACGATCGTCACGCCGCTGGAAGCCACGGTCGCCGCCAGGCCGGTCGCCGCCGCGGTCTCGATCGCCGAAGCTGCGCCGGTCATCACGCTGGCCGAAACCGGGGCGGTCGTCGCGGCGCTGGAAGCCACGGTCGCCAGTGGGTCGATCCCCGCCGGGCCGGTCCCCGCTGGGGCGCTCGCCGCCGCGGTCGAAACCGCGGCTCCGGTCGCCGAAGCCAGGTCGGTCGTCACGTCGCTGGAAGCCGCGGTCCCCGGTGGGCCGATCCCCGCCGCGATCCCGGTCGCCGAAGCGCGGCGGCCGGTCGTCACGTCGCTGGAAACCTCCCCGGTCGCCACCGGGG
>JBOHCW010000160.1:0-5015 GCA_050725375.1 Actinocrinis sp.
CGTTAATCTCGCGTGTCTCGCGCTACCGGGCCGACTCGCTGGCGAGTCAACTCACTACCGGGTGACGACGATGCCTTCGGCGCCGATGCCGTCGGGCAGGGTGGTGGTGCCGAGCTTGGTGAGCGCACCGCTGCCGGCGATGCTGAAGGTGTCGATCACGCCGTTCTTGCCGTTCTCGACGTAGAGGAACTTTCCGTCGGCGGAGGCGGTGGCGTCGACGGTGCCCGCGTCGGCGGTGGTGTTGCCAAGCGCGGTCAGCGAGCCGTCCGCGCCGATCTGGTAGCCGGACAGGCTGCCGCTGCCGGCGTTCGACACGTACACCTTGTCGCCGACCACGACGGCCCAGCAGGTCCCGGCCTGCCCGGTCAGCGCGGTGTCCAGCGCGGTGGCCGTGCCGTGGCGGCCGAGGGCGAAGCTGGCGACGGCGTTGGTGCCGGCCTCGCTGGAGACCAGGTGGCCGTACTGGTCGAAGCCGAAGCCGAAGGGCACGGCGCCGGCCACCGTGGTGACGGTTGGCTTGAGCGACGGGCCGAGGACGCCGACGCCGTAGGTCGAGAAGCCGCTGCCGTCGCCCTTGGTGGACACCACCAGCTTGGAGCCGTCGGGCGAGAAGGAGATCTGCGCCGGGGTGCTGGTGAACTCGGGGCTCGGGTTCGGGTTGAAGCCCAGGTCGCGGTGCCAGGACGGTATCGCCACCAGGGTGTGTCCGACGCGCAGGTAGCCGCTGATCGAGCCGCCGGCGCGCGCGTTGAGAACATAAACCAGCCCGCCGTGCGTGGTGATGCTCACCGGGAACTCGCCGCGTGAGCCGATCACCTGGAGCCGGGTGAGCCGGTCGCCGTCGACGGCGAACACGGTGATGGTGTTGCTGCCGGCGTTGACGGTGTACAGCAGGTTCGCCGCCGCGTCATAGGCCACAGCGCCTTGGGACGCGGTGTGATCGACCGCCGAGCCGTCGAGCTGGCCGCCGAGGCCGCCGGTGGCGTAGGTGCCGGCCTGGCTCAGAATGCCGTCCGCCTCCCGGTCGAAGGCGACGACCTGGTTGCCGGTCAGACCGTCGGTCTGCGCGAACACGACGCCGGTGTGGCCGGCCGGCGAGCCGTGGTGCGCCGTGGACGCGTTGGCCACGGCCGGAAACAGTGCCGCGGCGGTTACCGCGGCGCCGGTCGCCGCGGTGAACTTCAGGACGTTCTTCATGATGCTCCGTTCAGATGCTCACGGGTGGGTCACCCCGTGTGCACCACCCTTGCGCCCGGTCTTACCGCCGGGCACCCGTGAGCGGCCCGCTGTCATTTCTTCGTAAGAATTACCGCGCAGGGATTTCCGCACCGGCTCCGAGCGGCCGCGCACGAGAGGGCCCGCGGTGCGGTGACGTTCGTCGTTCGTCGGCCGCCGGATAGTGTGGCGGCGTGGAACCGAACGACTCTGCGGCGCCGGCGCTCGACGAGGCGTCGGCGGAATGGATCAGTGTCCTGACCGCGACCGGCCCGGACCGCGACGCGGGGCTGGCGCGGCTGCACGACCTGCTGCTGCGGGTCGCCGTGCACGAACTGCGCCGCCGCGAGTCGAACTCGGGCGTGGCCGGTGCGGAACTGGACGATCTCGCGCACCAGGCCGCCGCCGACGCGATGCTCGCCGTGCTGGACAAGCTGGGCACCTTCCGCGGCGAGAGCCGATTCACCACCTGGGTGTACCGCTTCGTGGTGCTGGAGGTCTCCAACAAGCTCGGCCGGCATTACTGGCGCCGACATCCGGCCACCGCGCTGGACGCCGAGGACTGGGAGCGGCTGCCGGACCGGCTCGGCGTCGCCCCCGACGAACACGCCGAAGGGGTCGAGCTAGCCGGCCTGTTGCGCATGGCGATCGACGAGGCGCTGACCGACCACCAGCGCGAGCTGTTCGTCGCGATCGTCATCGACGGGACCCCGCTGGACGCCCTGGTCGCCAAACTGGGCAAGAGCCGCGGCACGATCTACAAGGTCGTCTTCGACGCGCGCCGTAAGATCCGCGCGTACCTCGTCGCTAACGGCTACCTGAATGAGCAGAGCCTGAACGGGCAGGGCCTGAACGGGCAGAACCCGGACAAGCAGAGCCTGGACGGGCGCGGTGCGAACGAGGCGAGCCTGGACGAGGGGAGGCGGCGGTCATGACGGATCATCGGGAACTACTCAACCGGGTGCTGGCCACCGATCCGGCCGACATCGGGTGCGACGAGGCGATGGCGGTGCTGCACGTGTACGTCGATCTGGTCGCCGACGACCGCGACGCGGCGGGCCGCTACCCGGGAGTAGCGGCGCACCTCGCCGCGTGCGGACCATGCGATGAGGACTTCAGGGGCCTGCTGGCAGCCGTGAACGAAGCCCTGTGACTACGCGCGATCGACGACCCAGACTTCACCCGTCGCGTCGCCTTCGAGGCGGCCGACCAGACTCGCGGCCGACTGTCGCGGTGTGATCAGCAGTCCGTCTGTCACGTGCTGGGTGAACTTCTCGTGCATCGCGTCGCCGACCCGCTCCGGGGCCTGCGCGCGGATGTGCGCCTGCATCGAGGTGTCCACCAGGCCCGGCCGGTATACGTTCGCCGTCACGCCTGTGCCGCGCAGTTCCGCGGCGAGATTCACCGTGTGCGCCTCAAGTGCCGCCTTCGTCGCGGCATAGGCGTTCGCGCGCACCATGCTGTCCGGGCGCGCCACGATCCCGCTCGACACGTTGGCGATCCGTCCCCAACCCGCTTCGACCATGGCCGGCAGCAGCGCGTTCGTCAGCGCGGACACCGCGAACACGTTCACCTCGAAGGCGTGGCGCAGGTCCGCCTCCGACACCTCGCTCGTCGGGCCGAGCGGCTCGACGACCGCCGCGTTGTTGATCAGGATGTCGATCCGCCCCAGCTTCCGGATCTCGGCCAGCGCACGCTCGCGGTCCGCCACGTCGCCGAGGTCGGCCGACACCAGCTGTACGCGTCCCTCGTCGACGCCGTGCTCGACCAGGGCGGTGCGGGCATCCGCGAGCTGATCCGCCGAGCGCGCCAGCAGGACCAGGTCGGCGCCCGCGTCGGCCAGCTCGAAGGCCACGGCGCGTCCGATGCCGCGGCCGGCGCCTGTGACCAGTGCCTTCTTGTCGGACAGTGCCTTCTTGCCGGCGGGTGCCATCGCGTTCTCCTTCGTACAGGGTCGATCGTTGCGCAGCGGTTCGCGTCATGGTCGTCGATCTTCTTACCAAGCCCTCGACGTGTGATTCAGCACGCGCGCCGAAACAGATCATCCCGGTAAGACGGCGCCGCCGCGCGCCCGCCTACTGCTCAGCCGGTCGACACGCGACCGTGCCCAATCGATCGCCGCTCACTGATCAGCGCTCGATTGACAGACAGCCAACCGATGAGGAGGCGCGCGATGCCGCTGCTCAAACCCGGCGACACGTTCCCGAAGCTGACCGTCAACGTCCTCGGCGGCAAGACGCTCACCGTCCCCGACGCGTTCGAGGGCCACTACGCGACCCTGCTGTTCAACCGCGGCTCGTGGTGCCCCTACTGCAACGCGCAGCTGCGCGCGTTCCAGCGGGCCAGCGACAGCTTCGCCGAGGCCGGCATCCTGGTGGCCTCCCTGTCCGTCGACGACGAGCCCACCGCGCAGGCCCTCGCCGACAAGATCCACCTGACCTTCCCGCTCGGCTACGGCGCCGACGCGCACGCCCTCGCCGAGCTGACCGGAGCGTTCGTCAACCCCGACCCGGTCTTCGTCCAGTCCACCGGCTTCCTGCTCGACCCCGAGGGCAAGGTCATGATCAGCGTCTACTCCAGCGGCGCCATCGGCCGACTCGTGCCGGAGGACGTGCTCGGCATGGTCAAGTACGCGCGCGAACACGCCGCCAAGTGACAACCTGTTAACATACGTTACGTGACCCAATCGCCGTGACAGGCGACGAGAACGACGAGAACGACGAGAACGACGAGAACAGGGTTGCGCGATGGACGGCGAGCACGGCTACTTCCGCGTCGGCGTGATCGGCGACCGCAGGACCCTGATCTCACCGCGTGGGCGGCGCTTCGTGAACATCGGCGTCGCCCACGCCGAGCCGACCAACCTGCAGTACCCGCACAACCTCGCGCTCTGGCGCGAACGCTACGGCGCCGATCGGCGCACCTGGATCCGCGACGGCCTGGTCCGCGACCTGGACGCGTGGGGCTTCACCGCGATCGGCGGCACCGAGGAGTATGTCAGCGGCAGCGGGCTCGGCGTCACCGGCACGCCCGTCGACATCGGGCACTCGCACGGCTGGTACCCCGACGACTACGCGGCTGCGGGCATGCCGTACGCGGTCCCGCTGCGCCCGCTCGAAATCGAGGCCTGGAACGGACACCCGGCCTACCGCGACCCGACCTCGGCCGCCTTCGACGAGTACTGCGACTACCTCGCCCGCGCGACCTGCGCGCCGCACGCCGACGACGCGAACCTGATCGGATTCTTCCTGGTCGACGGACCGAGCTGGGCCGGCCACCCCACCGGCGCCGACTTCCCGGCCCTGCGCGGCCTCGACGCCGCGTCACGCGCCGCCGCGCTCGGCGAGCATGACCGGCAAGCCGATCCTGATCGCCGACACCGGCAACCGGTGCGCCACCGCGATGAACCCGCGGCGCGCGAGCGACATCCCCGACCAGGCCGGCCGCGCGCGGCACTACATCCGCACCCTGACAGCACTCGCGGCCCGGACGTGGTGCCTGGGCTGGAACTGGTGCGGTTACGTCGAGAACCTGGCTCGCGGGGTCGGAATGAAGGACCCTTACGACGAGCCGTACCGCGAGTTCACCGAACCGGTCACCGCGTTCAACCACCGCATCCGCGCTGAACTGGGCCACGACCAGCCGATCTGACCGGCGTACGGCGCGTCATCGACGTACGGCGTCCGGCCGTGCGACGCGGCCGGGACGACAGCTTTCTGATGCGGAATCAACGCTCGAACCTGCGAATACCTACACCTTCCTAACGCAGCCGACGGCCACAGTCGCATACCCGCCACGCC
>JBOHCW010000161.1:0-4156 GCA_050725375.1 Actinocrinis sp.
CGTCGGGGACGAAGTTCGGGATGAGGGTCGGCAGGCCGATGCCGAGGTTCACGTACTGGCCGTCGCGCAGTTCTCGCGCGGCGCGGAAAGCCATCTGGTTGCGCTCCAGGGCCATGGGGTCAGCTCCCGTTCCCGGTCGCGGCGGTGGTGGCGGTGCCGGTGTTCGTATTCGTGTTCGTATTCATGTTCGTGTCCGCATTCGTGCTCGCCGGGCGGGGGCGCACGGTCTTGCGCTCGATGCGCTTCTCGGCCACGGTCGCCTCGATAACGCGGTGGACGTGCACGCCCGGCAGTTGCACGTGGGCGGGCGGGATCTCGCCGGGCTCGACGATGCGCTCGGCTTCGAGCACGCAGACCCGGCCGGCCATCGCGGCCAGCGGATTGAAGTTCAGCGCCGAGCCGTTGAACACCGCGTTGCCGTGCCGGTCCGCCACCGCCGCCCTGATCAGGGCGAAGTCCGTGGTGATCGCCTCTTCGAGGATGAAGTCGCGGCCGTTGAAGGTGCGCACCTCCTTCGGCGGGGAGCTGACCACGATCGCGCCGTCGGGGCCGTAACGCCACGGTAAGCCGCCGTCGGCCACCTGCGTGCCCACGCCGGTCGCCGTGTAGAACGCCGGGATGCCCGCGCCGCCGGCGCGCAGCCGCTCGGCGAGGGTGCCCTGCGGGGTCAGCTCGACTTCGAGCTCGCCGGACAGGTACTGGCGGGCGAATTCCTTGTTCTCGCCCACGTACGAGCTGGTCATCCGGGAGATCCGGCCCGCTTCCAGCAGCAGGCCCAGGCCCCAGCCGTCCACCCCGCAGTTGTTCGACACCACCCGCAGGCCGGTCGCGCCGCCGGCCAGCAGCGCGGCGATCAGGGTGGACGGGATGCCGCACAGGCCGAAGCCGCCCACGGCGACGCTCGCCCCGTCCGGAATGTCGGCCACGGCGTCGGCCGAGGTCACCACCTTGTCCATCGAGCGCTTTCCAATCCTCGTTGACAGTCAAGTCGCTTCCGTGGAGGCGGGTCGCCTCCGGCTCTGACTCTAGCCATGGATTCATCCGTGGCGAGCATCCATGGCGAGTCTCGGCGCCCCCGCGCGCGTAACGGATGGCGGGTGCGCACATGTGCACGGCCCCGAGTATGGGTGCGCTCTCCATGGGTGTGGATCGCCGCAGTTCCTAGGGTTCCGGCAGCACGTTGTCACGGTGGCACGCGCCGCCGGCACCCGGACCACGCCGTCACCCCACCGGTTCATCCCGGTACCCACGAACTCACGAGGAGCAGCAACGATGCGCTCTCTTCCCTACCGCCGCCTCGGCGCCGGGCTGGCCTGCGCCGCCCTCGCCACGGCCGCCGGGTGTGCCTCGCCCACCGCGGCCGCCGGCGGCGGCTCCGCGAACCACGGCGCCGGCGCCGCCGACGTCAAGATCGGCATCGTCACCGAGAAGTCCGGGCCGTACGCCTCGTACGCGGCCGAGTACCTCGCCGGACTCGACGCCGGGCTCGACTACGCGACGCACGGCACCGGAAAGGTCGACGGACACAAGATCGACCTCATGGTGCGGGACGACACCGACAACCCGACCACCGCGGTCTCCCAGGTCAAGGACCTGATCGGCCAGGGCGTCACCATGATCGGCGGCTCGGTCGACTCGGCGATCGCGCTGCAGGTGGCGGCGGTGGCCGGCCAGAACAAGACCCTGTTCATCGCCGGGCCCTCCGCGGTCGACTCGCTCGACGGGCTCAACCGCTACACGTTCCGCTCCGGCCGCGAGTCATATCAGGACATCGCGACGGCCGGCACCTTCGTCGGCGACCTGAGCGGCAAGAAGGTCGTGGTGCTCGCGCAGAACAGCGAGTTCGGCACGGCGAACGTCGCGGGCGTCAAGGCGGTGCTCGGCGCGAAGGGCGCGGCCGTCTCCGGCGTGCTGGTGCCGCCGACCGCCACCGACTTCACGCCGTTCACCCAGCAGATCCTCGCCGCGAAGCCCGCGCTGCTGTTCGTCGCCTGGGCGGGCAGCAACGCGACGCAGCTGTGGACGGCGCTGGACCAGCAGGGCGTGCTGTCCGCGACGCGGGTGGTCACCGGCCTGGCCAACACCGCGACCTACCCGGCGACCGGCCCGGCCGGCGCGAAGATCGAGTTCCTGGCGCACTACTTTCCCGGCGCGGGCGGCGGCAACCCGGTCGAGGCGGCGATGACCGCGAGCGTGCGCAAGGCCGGCGCCGCCGTCGACCTGTTCACCCCGGACGGCTTCACCGCGGCGCAGATGTTCGTGCACGCGATCGAGGCCGACCCGAGTGACGTGGGCAGGCAGATCACGGCGCTGGAGGGCTGGAGCTTCTCCGGCGCGGCCGGCCAGTACACGGTGCGCGCCGCGGACCACGCGCTGCTGCAGCCCGAGTTCCAGGCCTCGCTCAGCGGCTCGGGCACGACGTGGACGGCGAAGCTGGTCAAGACGGTGCAGCCGGACGCCATCGCGCCGCCGACGCCGACCAAGCCGGCCTGGCCGACCTCAGGGTCCTGATGATCGGGGCGGATGCGACGGCCGACGCCGTCGGCGCGCAGACCGGTGACGCCACCGGTGCGGTCCCCGCGCTGGCGGTCGGTGCGCTGACCTGGCGGGTCGGCGGACGCGCGATCGTGGACGGGGTCGACCTCGCGGCCGCGCCGGGCGAACTGCTCGCGGTGATCGGGCCGAACGGCGCCGGAAAGACCTCGCTGTTCAACCTGATCAGCGGGCTGATCCGGCCGACGTCCGGGACGATCGCGCTCGGCGGCACCCAGGTGACCCGGCTGCCGGTGCACAAGCGGGTCGGATACGGGCTCGGCCGCACGTTCCAGACCTCCAGCGTGTTCCCCGGCATGACCGTGGAGCAGAACGCGCAGCTCGCGGCGCAGGCGGCGCTGGCCGGCCCGGCAGGCTGCCTCAAGGTCTGGACACGGATCGGCCGCCCGGCCCGGGAGCGCGCCGCCGAGGCGCTGGAGCGCACCCGGCTGGCCGGCCGGTCCTCGGCGCGTGCCGCGGCCCTCTCGCACGGCGAGAAGCGCAAGCTGGAGCTGGCGATCCTGCTCGCCGCGCGGCCCCGGGTGATCCTGCTGGACGAGCCGATGGCCGGCATGGCCGTGGAGGAGGTGCCGGAGCTGACCGCGCTGATCCGCGAGGTGCACCGCGACGGGGCCACGATCCTGATGGTCGAGCACCACATGGAGGTCGTCCTCGGCCTGGCCGAGCGCGTCGCGGTGCTGCACCACGGCGCGCTGCTCGCCTGCGACCGGCCGTCCGTCGTGGTCGAGGACCCGACGGTGCGCGAGGCGTACCTTGGAGAGCCGCTGTGAACGCAGACCACGAACACAATGCCCCGGCAGATCCGGCAGCCGTCGCCGGCGAACCGATCCTGCGTATCAGCGATCTGACGGTCACCCTCGGCGGCAGCGCGATCCTGCACGGCGTCACCTTCGACGTCGCGGCCACCGGGGTGACCGCGCTGCTCGGGCGCAACGGCGTCGGCAAGACCACGACCGTGCGCTCGGTGCTCGGCCTGCACCCGGCCGGCGGCTCGATCCGGTTCGCCGGCCGCGAACTGCGCGCCCTGCGCACGCACCGGATCGCCCGGCTCGGCATCGGGTACGTGCCCGAGGATCGCGCGGTGTTCGCCGCGCTCACGGTCGCCGAGAACCTGCGGCTGGCCGAGCCCCCGGGCGCGGCGGCGCGCTACGACTTCGTGTACGACCTGTTCCCGGTGCTCAGGGAACGCGCCGCGCAGCGCGCCGGGACGCTGTCCGGCGGCGAGCAGCAGATGCTCGCGCTCGGCCGGGTGCTGCTCGGCCCGGCCCGGCTGCTGCTGGTCGACGAGCCGACCAAGGGCCTGTCGCCGAAGTACGCCGCACAGGTCGCCGCCGCGCTGGCCCGCATCGCCGAGCGGGTGCCGATCCTGCTGGTCGAGCAGAACCTCGGCGTCGTGCGGCGCACCGCGCGGGACGCGGTCGTGCTGGATGTGGGCCGCGTCGTGCACACCGGCGGCGCGCGCGACCTGCTGGCCGACCCGGCGCTGACCAACCGGCTGCTCGGCGTGTCGACCGCGTCTGGGCACGAAGACGCGTCGGACGCGGCGATCGCGGGAGACGCCCGATGAGCACCCTGATCCTGCTGTCCGTCACCGGCCTGGGCC
>JBOHCW010000162.1:0-2403 GCA_050725375.1 Actinocrinis sp.
CCGCTGGGGCCGCCGCTTGGGACGCCGCTGGGGCCGCCGCTCGGGACGCCGCTGGGGACGCCGCTCGGGACGCCGCTGGGGCCTCCGCTCGGGACGCCGCTTGGGCCGCCGCTCGGGACGCCGCGCAGCAGAAGCTCGCGCCCACCGTGAGCGAGCTGCAGGACTCCGCGATCGACCTGTTCACCCGCATGGTCCGCATCGGCCGCGACGCCGCGTAGCCCACTAGACCGCCGGCGCGGGCCGCACTCCCGCGCCGGCCCAGCCTCCGTAGCTCAGCGGCAGAGCAGGCCTCTTATAAGGGCTAGGTGGCCGGTTCGAATCCGGCCGGAGGTACGCAACACCCCCCGACCATACGACGAAAGCAAACATTTGATGCACATTCCCATTCTGGTTGTGGTCCTGGTCGCGTTGGCCGGGCTCTGGGTCGGCGCGTGTCTCGCGTTCCTGGGCACGCTGCTGTTCGGCACGTTGACGGCGGTGCGATTCGCGAAGCTGTACGTGAGCGAGCGCGAGGACGACGACCTGCCGCACGGGCCCGGCTGCTGCTGCGACATCGAACAGGACGAGCTGGACCGGAGGGCTGTCCGCGATCTGCTGGGCATCAGCTCCCGCATCTACGTCGACGAGACCGCCGGCCGCCGGATGCGCGCTGACCAGCGCGCGGAACTGGACCGCGCCCTTGAGGCTGCCGAGGAACGGTTCCACGAATGGGTCGACGACGGCAAGGGTGCCGCGGTCGACACGCCCAGCGAGAACGCCGGGGCGGTGCTGTGATGGCCACCGGACCCGAGCACTACACCGAAGCCGAGTCATTCCTCGATCAAGCGCAGGGCACCAGCTACGGAGACGACCGCGAAACCTACGCGCTCCACTCGGCGCAGGTCCACGCCACGCTCGCACTCGCCGCCGCGACCGCTCCCCTCTCCTACACCAGCGCGGACGCCGAAGGCATCGCATGGGCACGCGCCGTCGGCACCGCGCCCCCGCACGTCCGGCTGACGTGGTGGCTCGACGACGGGCAGGAGAACCCCGGCGCCCCGGAGCTGTACACGACCAAGGCCGTCGCGTGCGACGCGGCGATCAAACGGTACGAGCGCGACAACCCGTTCATCGACACCGGCGGCGTGGTCGTATGGCTCCCCTTGGAGGAGCCCGACGGCAGTGACGGCGCCGAGCTGGCGGTGCGCGGGCGCCGCACGGGGATATTCGTGCGCTTGCTGCGGCCGAAGGCCGAGGTCTGATGTTCGCCTCCCTCTCCTCGTGGCGCAGCCGACCCGCGCCTTCACCGCGCCCCGTCGACGCCTCGCCGCTCGCCGGCCACTACGAGCACCCGACCAGCGAACCCGTCAAACCGGCCGTGCCGCTGCCGGGCAGCGTGCACGCCGACGCGGAGGCCGCCGCGGTCCGTGCCGCCGTCCGCCCGGCACCCGCACCGGCGCCGCAGCGGCGTCCCGGGATCGGCCTGTCCGGGGTGCTGCCGCTCGCGCACTGCGACGCGGACCGGCACCTGATGCGCGCCATCGACGCCGACCGCCGCCGCGTCGAGCTGGTCAACGACGAGCTGCGGGCCGCCAACCGGCGCCTGACGGCCGAGCTGCGCGGGACGGCCGGCACCTGATCTCCCGTGGGCGCGGGTGCTTCCCCTCCCGCGCCCACGGGTTCTACCGCACCAGACCACCGGCACGATGAGCACGGGAGCGAAGTGAGTATCAAGGTGATGTCTTGGGTGTGGGAGAACTCTCCCGCGTCCGGCTCAGGCTTGCTTTTGCTGCTCGCTATTGCCGACCACGCGGATGATGACGGCACGGCATATCCGAGTATTCAGAAACTCGCGAAGAAAACGAGAATGAGCCGCAGCAGCGTTTTCCGGGCGATGAAACCGCTCATCGAATCGCGCCAACTCAAGATCGAATCGCGTGGTACGGGCCGCGACACGAGCGAGTACCAGATCATCATGCCGCCATCGAGGGGTGTCAATCTGACACCCCAGGGGTCGCAAGATGACACCCCAGGGGTCGCAGAACGACACCCCAGGGGTGTCAACGTTGACACCCCAGGGGTGTCACTGCTGACACACAGAACCGTCAATGAACCGTCAGTAGTAACTACAACTACTTCTTCCGCACCGGCTGACGCCGCAACGGGACACCGCGACGAACCACCGGCGCCCAAGATCAAACCCTTGGCGCGGTTCGACGACTTCTGGAAGATCTATCCCCTGAAGAAGGGGAAACTCGCCGCACAGAAAGCGTTCACGAAAGCCGTCACCGGCGGAGCCGACCCGCAGGCGATTATCGACGGCGCCCTCGAATACGCCTTCGAATGCCGCATGAAAGAACCCAAGTACGTCAAATACGCGCAGGGCTGGTTGAACGACGGCCGCTGGCAAGACGAGTCCGCGCC
>JBOHCW010000163.1:0-2925 GCA_050725375.1 Actinocrinis sp.
TGGCGAAACCACCTCAACGCCTGGCGGCCCGCGCACATCCACTTCTCGCTGTTCGGCCGGGCCTTCGCCCAGCGGCTGGTCACCCAGATGTACTTTCCGGGCGACCCGCTGTTCCGGTACGACCCGATCCTGCAGTCGGTCACCGACGACGCGGCCCGCGAGCGCCTGGTCTGCGCGTACGACCACGGCCTGTCAGTGCCCGAATTCTCGCTGGGCTACCGGTGGGACATCGTGCTGGACGGCCGCGCTGCGACCCCGTTCGAAGGGGCAGAGCACTGATGGCCGAGCCGTTGCCCGTCACCGCGTCACAGACCATCGGCCCCTTCTACGGCTACGCGCTGCCGTTCACCGGCGGCGCCGACCTCGTCCCCGCCGGACATCCGGACGCCGTCGTCGTGCACGGATACGTCATCGACGGCGCGGGCGCCCCGATCCCCGACGCGATGCTCGAGTTCTGGCAGGCCGCCCCCGACGGCTCGCTGGACGGCGCGCCCGGAAGCCTGCGCCGCGACCAGACCACCGGCGCCGTCCTCGGCCGCGACCACACCCGGTTCACCGGCTTCGCGCGCGTCTGCACCGACGCCGACGGCCACTACGCGATGCGTACCCTGACGCCGGCCGCGCTCGGCGCCTGCGCGCCGTACCTGTCCGTCTGCGTGTTCGCGCGCGGCCTGGTGCATCACCTGTTCACCCGCGTTTACTTCGCCGATCAGCCGGCCGCGAACGCGACAGACCCGCTGCTCAGCGCGCTGGACGAACCGCGGCGCGCGACACTGGTGGCGAGGCTGGAGCGAGCCGCCACGCACCGGTTCGACGTGCGCATCCAAGGAGGCAACGGTGGTGTCAGAGCAGCGGGCGACGCGGGAGCCGTCGAGACCGTCTTCCTGGATTTCTCAGGCAGCTGACGATCCGCTGGGCACCTTGCTCGACGCCGAGGCGGCACTGGTCCGCGCCAAGGCCGCGCTCGGCCGCATCCCGCACGCCGCCGCCGACGCGGTCACGGCCGCCACCCGGCCACAGCGGTACGACCTGGCGGCGCTGCGCGAGGCCGCCGAGCAGCACGCCACGATCGTCGTCCCGTTGGTCGAGGCCATCCGCGCCGAGTTGCCGCGAGAGCTGCGCGACACCGTGCACCAACCCGCGACCAGCCAGGACATCATCGACACGGCCCTGATGCTCCAGGCCGCGCGCACGCTCGACCCGCTGATCCGCGTGACAGACCACTGTCTGGACGCGATCAGCAGCCTGATCGATCACCACGGCGACACGCCGCAACTCGCCCGCACCCTTCTCCAACCTGCGCTCGCGACCACCTTCGGCGCCCTCCTGGCCGCCTGGGCCTCAGCGATCGATGACGCACGTGCCCACCTCGCGCACGTCCGCGAACACGGCCTCGCCGTCCAACTCGCCGGTCCGGTCGGCGACCTGGACGACCCGGACTTGGTCGCCGCCTTCGCCGCGCAACTCGAACTCGCCGCACCGGACCGGCCCTGGCACACCGTGCGCACCAGGATCGTCGACCTCGCCGCCGCCCTCGGCCTGCTGGTCGGCGCGCTGGGCAAGGTCGCCACCGACGTGATCCTGTTGTCCCAGACGGAGATCGGCGAACTGTCCGAAGGCGGCGCGGCAGACGGCGGCGGCCGCTCGTCCTCGATGCCTGACAAGCGCAACCCGGCCCGCGCCGTCCAGATCGTCGCGCTGGCCCAGCGCACGCCCGGCCTGGTCGCGACCGTCTTCGCCGCGCTCCCGCAGGAACTGCACCGCGCCGCCGGCCGCTGGCAGGCCGAGGACGAGGCCGTCCGCGAGCTGTTGGCCCTGGCAGTCCGGGCCGCAGCTCACGCGTCCGTGATGCTGGACGGCCTACAGGTCCACCCCGAACGCATGAAGGCGAATCTTCGATGACTGATCGTCCGCCAATTCACTACACGCGCACCGGTGACGGCGCCGCCGTGCCCCTCATCCTCGGCCCGTCCATCGGCACCTCGCTGGGCATGTGGGACGCCGCACTCCCCGCCCTCGCCGCCGACCGCGCCGTCATCCGCTACGACCTGCCCGGCCACGGCGGTACGCCGGCGACGGCGCTGCCCGACCTGAAGCCGGGCGCGACGACCGTCGCGGACCTCGCACAGGCCGTCCTGGACCTGGCCGACAACCTGGCCGTCGAACGGTTCGCCTACGCGGGCGTGTCCCTGGGCGGCGCGATCGGCTTGTGGCTGGCGATCCACCGCCCCGAGCGCATCGCCGCGCTCGCGGCGCTCTGCTCTTCGGCACGTTTCGGCGACCCGTCCACCTGGCTCGCCCGCGCCGATTTGGTGAGGCGGAAGGGCACCGGCCCCGTCGCGGACACCACCGCGGAACGCTGGTTCACCCCGTCCTTCGCGGCTTCCGGCGCGCCCGTCGTCGCCCACCTGGTCAACGACCTGCGCGCCGCCGAGCCGGACGGCTACGCAGCCTGCTGTGACGCCCTGGCGGCGTTCGACGTGCGCGAGGACCTCGCCCGAATCACCGCACCCACCCTGGTGATCGCCGGCCGCGACGACCCGGCCACGCCGGTCGCCCAGGCCCGTGAACTGGCCGACGGCATCCCGAACGCCGCCCTGCTCGAAGTACCGCACGCCTCGCACCTCGTGAACGTCGAACAGCCGCGGACCGTAGTCCCGGCCCTGCGCGCCCACTTCGCCACCGCGATCCATCCGTCACCACTCCCGTCCTCGCCACGGCAGCTGGATTCCGAGTCCTCACTCGCCGCCGGAATGACCGTCCGCCGAGCCGTCCTGGGCGACGCTCACGTGGACCGGGCCGTCGCCGGCACGACGCCGTTCACCGCCGACTTCCAGGACTTCATCACCCGCTACGCCTGGGGCGGGATCTGGACCCGCCCCGGCCTGGACCGCCGCACGCGCAGCGCGATCACGCTCACCGCCC
>JBOHCW010000164.1:0-4689 GCA_050725375.1 Actinocrinis sp.
CCGGTGGTCGATCGCCCCGTTCCAGACCTTGCGGACGGCGTCGTAGTCGGCGTCGCCCGCCGTGACGACTCGGCCGGTGAACCCGGGAATCGTGGCTTCGACGTGCAGTGACATCGCTGGTCCCCCCTCGCGTTCCGCTGAATCCCACCCATATGACAACACTTGCGGCCATTGTCATCCGGTTGACCAGGAATCGCATCTCGGGGAGTGTCCGGAATGTGGACGACCCGGGCATGGCGTGCGCCCGGGTCGCCGGTCCTGTGTGTTTGCGATCAGCGGGTGATCTTGTTGAGGACCCGCGCGACCGGGCTGTCGAGGGTCACCCGGCGGCGTTCACGCCCAGCCGTTCCCGCTCCGCGTCCACCACGCGCCGGGCCAGTTCGGGCTCGGTCAGGTCGCGGGCGCCGGGGGAGGACTCGGCGGTCTCGCTGCGCCGGGCGTACGCGTCGAAGAGCTCTGTCTTGGTGTCCAGCAGTTCGAGCATCCGCTCGTCCACGCTGTCGGCGACCAGCAGCCGGTGCACCTGGACCTTGTGCACCTGCCCGAGGCGGTGCGCGCGGGCGATCGCCTGCGTCTCCAGCGTCGGCTTGACCTGCGGCTCGCACAGGATGACCACCGACGCGGCCTGCACGTTCAGACCCACGCCGCCGGCCTGGATCTGGCTGACCAGCACCGCCGGACCGCGCACCGCCGTGAACTGGTCGACCAGCTCCTGGCGGCGCACCGGCGGCACCGAACCGGTCAGCGGTCCGATCGCGCGCGGCCCGAGCGCCGCGCAGACGGTGTCGAGCACGTCGCGGAAGTAGGAGAACACCACGATCTTGCGTCCGGAGTCGCAGGCCTCGTCGACCAGCTCGACCAGCCGGCGCAGTTTCGCGGAGCCCTGCACGGTGCCCGACGCGTACGCGGCCCGGCGCATCGCCATGAAGTTGCCCTCGTCCACGGCCCGCCGGTACGCGGCGAAGTCCTCGGAGCCGAACTCCTCCCACTCCTCGACCCGGGTCATCTCGGGCAGTTCGGCGAGCACGTCCTCCTGGTTGCGCCGCAGATACGCCGGGGCCACGGCGCGGCGAAACGCCTTCGACCCGGCGATCGCGTCCGTCGCCACGTCCGCGTCCACCAGGCCGGGCTGCAGGTAGTCCACCAGGCTGCGGAACTCCTCGACCCGGTTCTCCATCGGCGTGCCGGTCAGGAACAGCACGCGCTCGATCCGGCGGGTCCACTGCGCCAGCGCCTTCGAGCGCTGCGTGTCGGGGTTCTTCACGTAGTGCGCCTCGTCCACCACCAGCATCGCGACGTGCACGCGCGGCAACGTCAGCGAGCGCACGGTCTCGAAGGTGGTGACGCCGACGCCGCCGGCCCCGGCCCAGGCCAACAACTGCTCGTCGCGGCCCGTGCCGTGCAGCCGATACGGACGCAGCGTGCTGTGTCCGCGCACCTCGCGCATCCAGTTGATCAGGACGCTGGCCGGGCAGACCACCAGGAAGTGCCGCGCGCCCTCGGCGCGCAGGTGCGCCATCGCCGCGACGGCCTCCACGGTCTTGCCGCAGCCCATCTCGTCGCCGATGATCACCCGTCGGCCGGCCAGCGCGAACCGCGCCCCGAACTGCTGGTAGCCGCGCAGCGAGACCCGCAGGTATCGCGGGTCGAGCTGCTGCTTGTCGATCTCGGCGGCCAGATCCTCGGGAATGTAACCGCGCGCGGCCTCGGCGTCCTCGCGCACGCCGACGATCTGTGCCAGTGTGCTGAAATACTCGGCGGCGCGCTTCTCGAAGTCCCGCCGGATCGTCGACGGACGCGGACGACGGGCACGCAGCCGGGTGGCGGCGGTCTCGATCCGTTTGAGATCGCGCACGGTGGCGGGCGCTTCGAGCAGCGAGAACAGGTCGGCGACGGCCGAACGCGCGTCGTCGCGGCGCTGGGCGCCGCTCAGCGCCCGCCGCAGCCTGCCGCGCAGCGGAGCGGCCGCGACCATCAGCCGGCCGAGCCGTTCGCCCAGCAGCCGAGCCGGGTCCCGCGCCCGGGAGACGGCGCTCTCCGCGTTCTGCACCCGGTGCAGGGCGGCCAGCAGCGCGGCGCCCTTGTCGTCGTCCGGGTCCAGGTCCGCGGACAGCCGCGTGTCCTGCTCGACCGAGGAGGCGATCCGCCGCGCGGCCGCCACGGCCTGCGCAGCGGTCTGCGGCCCTACTCCGGGTATCTGCTCGAGTCGCGCGGCCCCGGCGTCCAGCACTGCGAAGACGTCGCGGAACCCGGCTTTGTCCAGCTTCGCGACCGGCAGCCGCGGCACGATCTCCTTGAGCCGCTCCACCGGCGCTTCGCGCAGCCGGTCGCGCACCGCCGCGGAGTGCAGCGCGGCGTACGCATCCCGTACGGCCTGTTGCGCCCGCCGGTCGTCCTCCACCACATGGCGGGCGGACTCGGCGGCAGCCGCGGCGCGTCGGAGCAATGCCCTGATGGCCGACGGGCTGCTCGGGGAGGTCGTCTGCACGCCCACGCGTTACCCGGATTCGATCGGCGGAACCAACTGCACAGCGCCGGCATTAGGGCCGACACGCTAGAGCCAGCACTCTACTGTGGCACCACTGACAGCGCGTCAGAGTCCATGCCGGCGACGTCCGCGCGCGGCGTAACGCGCTCGCGTAGATAACGTGCCGTCACCTCGTCGGCGGGCAGGAACGCCTCCAGGTGAAGCTCGGCCAGGGATACGTCGGTGGCGGTGGCGAACGAGGTGAGGGTGGTGATCATGCACAGCTCGCCGGTGTCGCTTCGTAGCCGCAGCGGCACGGCGAAGCCGAGGTAGCCGGGGCCCGGCTCGGCGTGCGGCAGGTACGACTCCAGTTCCGCCAGTAGCTCCTCCATCGCCGGGTCGGGGCTGATTCGCAGCTGGCCGCGCAGGGACTCGGTGACGTGGCGGCCCCACTCGGGGAGGTTGAGCACCCGCTTCGCCACGCCCTCGGGGTGCAGGGCGAGCCGGCGCACGTTCAGCGGCGGGCGCAGCAGTTCCGGCGCGCAGTCCTCGGTGAACAGGTCGAATGCCGAATTGGCCTGGACCAGGTCGCCCTGCCGCGACACGATCACCGCCGGATACGGCAGATGCCCGTCCAGTACGCCGCGCAACGCGGTGCGCACCGGCTCCAATCGGGGTGCGTCCCATCCGGACTCGTCAAAGGCGGGGGCGTATCCGGCCGACAACAGCAGCGCGTTGCGCTCGCGCAGCGTCAGCCCCAGCGACTCGGCCAGCCGGACCACCATCTCGCGGCCCGGGCGGGAGCGGCCCTGTTCCAGGAAGCTCAGATGGCGCTGGGTGGTGTCCGCGGTGATCGCCAGCTCCAGCTGGCTCCAGCGCCGCAGCCCACGCCACCGGCGCAGCTCACCCGCGAACCGGCTCGGCACCGTCACGGTGGTCATGGCGCCATCCTGTCCGCCCGGCCGCGCCGGCGCCATTCCCCGCAGGGAATCGCGGGTGCGCATCGGCTGTTCCAGACTCCTCGGCATGAGTTACCAACCGACCGACGTCGAACTGAAGCAGCTGATCGAGCGGTACATCGCACAGTGGAACGAGCCCGACCTGCAGCGGCGCCGCCGGCTGATCCGGCAGGTGTGGGCGGTCGACGGCGTGCAGGTGCTGGTCAATCCGCCGCAGCAGATCCGGGACACCGCCGCGCACTACGGCATCGCCTTTCCGCCGCTTGAGGTGCGCGGCCACGACGCCTTCGACGCGCGTGTCGGCCGGGCGTACGAGATGTTCGTGGCCCCGGGCGAATACGTCTTCGAGCGCGATGGCGAGCCGGTTCGGCAGCCGGGCGCGGCCGTGTCCTTCGCCTGGGTGATGCGCACGCTGGCGGACGGCAGCGTCGCCGGCTCCGGCTTCGACGTGCTCACCTTGGACACCGACGCGCGGATCCGGACCGACCATCAGTTCGTCGGATGAGGGCGTGTGTTCCGCTGCCCGCGCTCTGCCAGACTTTTGAGAGGGCGGCACCGGTCCGAGTCGCGGCGGTGGCCAGGGTCGTGAAGGGCATGGTGAAGCCGCCGCCCATCGCGTCGATCGCGGCTGCGACTTCGGCCAGCACTTCGGCCACCTTGTCCGCCGGGAGCCTGGTGAGTCCGCCGGTGGTGGGCAGCAGGTCCAGCCACTGCTCGCGGGTGTAGGCACGCTCCCAGTCGAAGCGCCACTGTTCGGGGCGGTGGAACGCGCCCACCTCACGGATCGCATCGGCGAACTTGGCGAATCCCGCCTGGTAGAGCGCGACGAGCGAACCGCTCTGCGCGCCGGCGAACGGCGAGTCCGGTGCGACCCGCCGGTAGGCGGAGGCGAAGGCTTCGGCCACGTCGGGCGGCGGCTCGAATACGTGCGCGAATACGACGAGCCGGCCGTGGGGACGCAGCACCTGCGCGGCCTTCGCCGCACCGACGGCCGGGTCCACCCAGTGCCAGGACTGCCCGGCGATCACGGCGTCGAACGTGCGGCCCGCCGGCCCCCAGGCCTCGAACGTCGCGACCTCGACGTGGAGTCCGCTTCGGCGGGCGAAATCGGCCATCCGCGCATCGGGCTCGACGCCGAGTACGGTGCACCCTGCCGCACGGAACTGCCGCGCTTCGATGCCCGTCCCGCAGCCGACGTCCAGGACGTCGAGGCCGGGACTCTCGGCGACGATGCGCCCCACCAGCGCATCGGGGTACCTCGGT
>JBOHCW010000165.1:0-3662 GCA_050725375.1 Actinocrinis sp.
GTCATGCATCTGCTGCGCGCGATCATCGCCGCCGAGCACGTCACGGCCCTGGTGGCCACCCACGATCCGGCCATGGTCGAACAGGCCGACAGAGTCCTGACACTGAGAGACGGCAGACTGGCCGAGGCCTGAAACACCGCACCGCGCACCGGCGAAATCAGTGCCACCGCGGTGTGAAAACACTGCGCGCCACCACCGAGCCCGCACGTGACAGGACCCTGGGCGGCCGCGGCTCGTGAACCAGGTGATTCAGACCCCTGGGTTTAAGCCTGGTCCCGGGTCCCGGGCCCCGGTGTGACCGCTCGGTACCCGGTGCTGCGGGCCCGCGCGTTCAGCGCCCGCGCCAAGTCGTCGCGGGCCTCGGTGACCAGGCGGCGCAGGGCCGGCGCGTGCCCGTCCTGCGCGAGCCACACGTTCGCCCGCTCCAGCGTGCCCGGCTCGACCAGCCGCGCCGGGAACCCGAGCGCCGCGATGCGCATGGCGTTCTCGATCGTGCGGTCGGCCCAGGCCTTGTCCAGCGCCTCGAAGTACGGCTCGACGTACGGGCGCAGCAGGTCCGGGCGCTCGGTTCCAGCCAGACCGGTCAGCACCTGGCGCAGCAGGTCGTTGGGCTGGTTGCCGGACTCGACGGCCGCCGTCCAGGCCGCGGCCTTCGCCTGCGGCGTCGGCCTCGCCGCCAGGCAGCCGGCGTGCTCGCGGCGGCCGTTGGCGGTGTCGTCACGGGCCAGTTCGGCGTCCAGCACCGGTTCGTCCGCCCGGCCGGCCCGCGCCAGGGCGTGCAGGAACGTCCAGCGCAGGTCGGCGTCGACGCTGAGGCCGGGCACCGTCTCGACACCGCCGAGGAGAGCCTCCAGAGCCGCGAAGTCGGCGTCTGTGCGCGCGTAGGAGGCCATGGCGCGCGCCCAGACCAGTTGGCCGTCGGAGCCCTCGGCGGCGGCGCGCAGCTCACGTCGCGCCATCGCCGCCGCGCGCTCCGCGGCGGCCTCGATCAGCTCGGGCGCGAGGTAGAAGTCGAGCACGGCGCCGACCTGCTGCACGAGGTTCTGCGCGACGCCGATCTCTGATTCGCCCGACGCGTGCAGGTCGACGATCTCGACGAAGTCGACTCCGGACAGTTCGCCGTCGCGCGTCATGTTCCACAGCGCGGCCCACAGCAGCGAGCGCGCCATCGGATCGTCGAACGCTGACAGATGCTTCCGCACGTACGCCAGCTGATCGGCGTTGAGGCGGACCTTCGCGTACGTCAGGTCCTCGTCGTTGAGCAGCACGAATTCGCCGTCGTCGCCGGTGGCGCCGTCATCGGCTCCGCCGGCCGCGCCGAGTGCGGTCCGGGCCTCGGTCACGTCTAGTTCGCGCCGTGCGATGCGCACCACCCGGCCGTCGCGTCGGGCGTAGGTGCCCACCGCGACGCGATGCGGCCTGGTCTGCAGCCGGCCCTCGTCGGCGTACTGGACGATCGCCCCGCCGTCGATCGTGAGCACGTTGAGCTGCGGCGTCTCCAGCCAGGCGCGCGACCAGGCCGCCAGGTCCCGCCCCGAGGTCTCCTCCAGCACGGCGAGCAGGTCGGTCAGCTCGGTGTTGCCGTAGGCGAACCGCTTGAAATACCGTCGCGCGCCCTCGAAGAACGCGTCCTCGCCCACGTAAGCGACCAGCTGCTTGAGGACCGAGGCGCCCTTGGCGTAGGTGATCCCGTCGAAGTTCAGCTTGGCGTCTTCGAGGTCGTCGATGGTCGCCACGATCGGGTGCGTGGTGGTCAGCTGGTCCTGCCGGTAGGCGGAGTTCTTGCGCCGGTTGGCGAACTCGACCCACGCGTTGGTCCAGCGGGTCGCGCGGGTCAGCGCGAAGTAGCCCATGAAGTCGGCGAAGGACTCCTTGAGCCACAGGTCGGCCCACCAGCGCATCGTCACCAGGTCGCCGAACCACATGTGCGCCATCTCGTGCAGCAGCACGCAGGCTCGCTGCTCGTGCGCCGCGTCGGTCACCTTCGACCTGAAGACGAAGCTCTCGGTGAAGGTGACGCAGCCGGGGTTCTCCATCGCGCCGAGGTTGTACTCGGGCACGAACGCCTGGTCGTACTTGCCGAACGGGTACGGATAGCCGAAGGCCTCGTGGAAGAAGTCCAGGCCCTGCTTGGTGACCTCGAAGATCTCCGCCGCGTCGAAGTGCTCGGCCAGCGACATGCGGCACAGCGCGGCCAGCGGGATGTCCAGCGTCGAGCCGTCCGGCAGCGTACGCGTGTAGAGATCGCGCGCGACATGGTACGGACCGGCCACGACGACGGTGATGTACGTCGAGATCCGCGGGGTGGGCTCGAAGATCCAGCGCGCCGCGCCGTCCACCACCGGCCTGCGCTCGCGGGCCGTGCCGTTGCTGGACATGTGCCAGCCGGCCGGGGCGGTGATGTCGAAGCGGAAGACCGCCTTGAGGTCCGGCTGCTCGAAGTTCGCGTAGAGCCGGCGCGCGTCGGCGGGTTCGAACTGCGTGTACAGATAGACCTGGCCGTCGGCCGGGTCCACGAAGCGGTGCAGCCCCTCGCCGCTGCGGCTGTACGCGCAGTCGGCCACGACCGTGACCTCGTTGGCCGCCTCGAGACCGCGCAACTGGATGCGCGAGTCCCGGAACACCTCGGCCGGGTCGAGTTCGCGGCCGTTCAGCGTCACCGACCGCACGCCTGGCGCGATCAGGTCCAGGAAGGTCGCGCTGTGCGGCCCCGGCTCGGCGAAGTCGAAGCGGATCGTGCTCACGGAGCGGAACGTCGCGGCGTTCTGCGCCTTCGCGCCGCTCAGGTCCAGCTCGATCCGGTAGTCGTCCACCGTGATCAGCCGGCCGCGCTCACCCGCCTCCTCGCGCGTCAGGTTCCCGCCCGTCATCCGCCCGCTCCTCGCGTCTCGCTTGATCGAACCATCATGCCAGGGACCGGCGACAACCCGGCGGCCGAAGGTGGCGGGACCAACCTCTGAGAACGCAGGTGCCCCGTCCGTTGCCGAACGGGGCACCTGACGCTGTGTCAGCGGTGGCGGAAGCCGATCCCGCCGCGATGATCGGATCACTGTGACGATCGGATCACTGTGACGATCGGATCGCCGCGGCCATCGGCTCCGGAGCCGCTACTTGCGGCGGGAGATCTTGTTGCCCAGCCAGACCAGCGGGTCGTACTTGCTGTCCACCACGCGCTCCTTCATCGGGATCAGCGCGTTGTCGGTGATCTTGATGTGCTCGGGGCAGACCTCGGTGCAGCACTTGGTGATGTTGCAGAAGCCCAGGCCGTGCTGCTCCTGCGCCTCGTGCTTGCGCTCACGCGTGTCCAGCGGGTGCATGTCCAGCTCCGCGATGCGCATGAGGAAGCGCGGGCCGGCAAAGGACGCCTTGTTCTCCTCGTGGTCGCGCACCACGTGGCAGGTGTCCTGGCACAGGAAGCACTCGATGCACTTGCGGAACTCCTGCGAGCGCTCGACGTCGACCTGCGCCATCCGGTACTCGCCCGGCTTGAGGTCCTTCGGCGGCTCGAACGCGGGGATCTCGCGCGCCTTCTGGTAGTTGAACGACACGTCCGTCACCAGGTCGCGGATCACCGGGAAGGTGCGCATCGGCGTGACGGTGACCGTCTCCTCCTCGGTGAAGGTCGACATGCGCGTCATGCACATCAGCCGGGGCCGGCCGTT
>JBOHCW010000166.1:0-5037 GCA_050725375.1 Actinocrinis sp.
GACCTGGCGTACTCGGCGACGAGTTCACGCAACGACGCGGCCTCGGGCAGCGGGTCTTTGGTCGTGCGGCGCCAGTCACAGACGCCTGAGGCATCGGTGACCGTGGCGTACAGGGCGTGGTCCCGCGCACTGGCGACGTGCAGCGTCGCGCGCACCAGCGGGCCGGTGAGCAGTTCCCGCCTCTCCAGCGCGGCATGCAGGTCCGCCGGATCGAAAGCGGCCAGCCGGCCAGCGAACGCGGTCGCGACGGCCGGCCAGTACTGCGACTGCACCGCGCCGATCGCCTCAGCCGCGGCGACGACGTCCAGGTCGAGCGGGGTGAGCAGGCCCTGCCGCGCCAGCAGCGCCCGATTCAGCGCACGCGTGTCCATCAGAGTCCCCATGCCCGAATCCTAGGCGGGCTCGGTCGCGCGAGCAGGCACCTGCCGAGCTGACGTTGGTGCGCCCGGACGCGTATGTCGCGTGGGCTGGCGACGAAGGTCGTACGGACATGCGTGCGACGGCGGCGCGTAAGGCGCTCGTCGCGTGGTTTGGCGAGCCGCGCGTCACCGGACATGTCACGGCCACGACGCTGAGTTACGGTGATCGTGCATAGGTAATCCGAGCGATCGTGCACGTAAGCGGCGATGCCTGCTCACGTGCCGCGGAGGCTGCGATGCAGTTCGCCGATCGGGTCGAGGCGGGCCGTGCACTGGCCGCCCGCCTGGAACACCTGCGCGGCCGGCGGCCGGTCGCGCTCGGGCTGCCGCGCGGCGGTGTGCCGGTCGCATACGAGGTCGCGCACGCGTTAGACGCGCCGCTCGACGTGATCGTGGTGCGCAAACTGGGCGTTCCATGGCTGCCGGAGCTGGCGATGGGTGCGATCGGCGAGGACGGAAGCCGCGTCGTCGACGAGGACATCGTGCGACGCCAGCGGGTGACGGCGCTGATGTTCGACGAGGTGGAGCAGCGCGAGGCGGCCGAGCTCGCCCGCCGTGCCGCCGCGTACCGCGCAGGTCGTGCCGCGGTGCCGATCGAAGGGCGGACCGTCATCGTGATCGACGACGGGATCGCGACCGGCGCGACCGCGCGCGCCGCGTGCCGGGTCGCCACCCGCCGCGGCGCCGCGTACGTCGTACTGGCCGCTCCCGTGCTGCCGCCCGACTTGATCGGCCCGCTGACGGCGGTGGCCGACGAGGTGGTCTGGGCGCGGGCGCCGCAGGACATGGTCGCGGTCGGCAACTGGTACGCGGACTTCGATCAGCTCTCCGACGTCGAGGTCATGGATCTGCTCAAGCGCGCCGACGCAGGTACCTGATACTGACGCGGACATCTGACGCGGCGGCGCCGCCGAACCGGGCTCCAACGCGTCAGCCGCCAGAGATCGACACCGCCGTGACACCCGCCATCGTGCCCACGTACGCCCGTCCCGCGGTGAGGGTCGGGGATGCGAAGTGCGGCGCGAGACCGACCGTGACCTGCGCGATCTGCTTACCGGTGTTCTGATCGAGCGCGTACAGCACGCCGTTCGGGTCGTCGATCGACCACACCGCGCCGCCGCCGAGTACCGGCGGATCGGCCGCGGAGACCGGGTCGGCCGTCCAGAGCACTGAGAAACCCGATCCGCTGACGCTCACGGCCCGGACACCGCCGCGGCACGGCAGGTACGCCGTGGCCCCGTCCACCGCCGCGCCGCCGAACGCGCGGCACAGCCGCCCCTGCGCGAGCTGGCCGCCGATGCCGCCGAGGTGGTCCTTGTCGAGTACGTAGCCGGTGCCGTTCTTGCCGGCAATCAGCACGTGGTCGCCGACCACGGCCGCCGACATCGAGCCGAGGTCGAGGTCGTTCGCGTTGTCCGGCCCCCAGCTGGTCGGCGCGAAGAAGTCGGCGCGCTTGAGCCCGGGCGTGAGCGCGAGCACCGAGTCGCTGCCGTCGTACTTCGCGATGTCGCCGGACTCCTCGGCGCCGTTGCCGACGGACGCGAGCAGTACGTTCCCGTCCAGCGTCAGGCCGCCGGGCGTCCAGATCCCGCCCTCGCGCGCGGTCGGCACGCTGTAAGAGAGCTGATTTCCCGAACCACTGGTCGGCAGGGCCACGACCGCGCCGACGTAGTTCGCGCAGTCGCCGTCGAGTCCCCCGTACGGCACGTATACGTGCCCGAACGCGACGGTCAGCGCGCCGCGTTGCTGCGCGTCCGCGGGTGTGCCGGAAACCGGTTCGGCGTAACGCTTCCAGCGCACCGCGCCGCTGGTCGGATCGAGCGCTGCGAGTAGATGGCGGCGCCCCGCGGTCTCGGCGAGTGCGAACACTGATCCGGTGGCCGGATCGTAGGCCATCGTCGCGGTCACGCCGAGCGGGTCGATGTCGCCGCACGGCAGCTGCGCGCGAGGTACGGGCCGTCCGAGCGTGGTGTGCCACAGCACGTGCCCGTCGGCGGGTGAGAGCCCGTACACCGAGTCGTTCTCGGTCGCCGCGAGGACCATCCCGCCGAGCAGCAGCGGCTGCCCGTACACCGCGCCGTCCAGCTTCGCCCGCCACGCGACGGCGAGCGAGCCGGGCCGCGAAACCCCCGGTGCCAGACCGGTTCTCGCGTTGTCGCGGTGGAAGGTGATCCAGTCGTGCGGTCCCACCGCGACGGGAGCGCCGCGCTTCGCAGAGGTCTCCATCGGCGAGGGCGAGACAGGGTTCACGGACGCGGCCGCGGACGAGCCGCCACCGCTGCCCGCCGAGCAGGCCGAGAGCAACGCGGCGAGCAAGCCCGCCGCCGCCGAGACCGCGATCGCTTTAGTTCGCACCGAGCGGCTGCGCATCGCCCCAGTGTGGCACCGGCACACCGTCCACGCCCCGGCGGTCACCACTCCGTAAGACTCACGCCGGTTTCACAGCACTCTGTGCCACATTGCACACCCCACATTGCACACACCCCGCGCCACGCCTGAGCCCGAACTAGCGGTGAAGGCACACCTCACAGGCGATGGGACCGGCGTGCACGGACCACGCCGACGCGGTCTTCGGGCGCAACTTCAACCTTTCAGACCTGGTCCAAGGCCGGGTCAGCGGGGAAGACGACACCCGTCAGCTTCTCGGATTCCGTCCAGAGCCGCTGTTGCGCCGCCTCGTCGTGCGCGGCCGGGCCCGCTTCGACCACGATCGGATGGCCCTTGTACTCCTTGCGGCCGCCCGGCCCGTAATACGCGCCGCCACGCGCCTGCGGGTCGACTGCGGCCCGCAGCGTGGGCAGCGCGCCCATCGCAGCGCTCTGCATGATGAACGGGCCGGCGGCCCGCATCGCGAGCCGGACGGCGAACGAGTCGTTGCGAAACAGGTCGGTGCGCGAGAGGCCGGGGTGGGCGGCCAGGGCGGCAGCGGGCAGCCCGGCCGCGGCGAGGCGGCGCTGTAGTGCGAAGGTGAACAGCAGGTTGGCCAGCTTCGAGCGGCAGTACGCCGGATCGCGCTTGTACTCGCGCTGGTACCCGAGGTCGTCGAAGTCGATCCGTCCGCGCAGGTGGGCCACGCTGCTGACGGTGACGATCCGGGCGTGCGGGGCGGCCGTGAGCTGCGGCAGGAGCAGCCCGGTGAGCGCGAAATGCCCGAGGTGGTTGATGCCGAGGTGCAGTTCGAAGCCGTCCTCAGTGGTGCCGAACGGCACGTCCATCACACCGGCGTTGTTGATGAGCAGGTCGATCCGCGGATACCGGGACCTCAGCTCCCCGGCCGCGCGCCTGACGGACGCCAGCGATCCCAGGTTCAGTTCCACGACGTCCAGGTCCACGACGTCCGGCTGGTCGGCGGCCGGCGTCTGCGGCCCGGCGGCGATGCGGTCCGCCGCCGCCCGCGCCTTCTCGGCGGAGCGGCAGGCGAGCACGACCTTCGCACCACGGCGGGCGAGCACACGTGCGGCCTCGAACCCGATCCCGGAGTTGGCGCCGGTGACCAGGGCGACGCGCCCGGTCTGGTCGGGCACGTCGGCGGCGGTCCACTGCTCGGCGCCCGCGTCGGCGCTCGGGGATGACGATGAACGCGTAGCGGGAATCGGGCACCTCGCGGAGAGTCGGCGGAGTGCCGCAGCGTCCCCGCAGTCCGACATGAGCGCCATTGACGCTAGTCCGGCCATACGCGACCGCACAACCCTGATCCCCTGTGGCCGCGCAGCACCGGCCGGTCGTCGCCCGGCAGCGTCCTGACGGACCGCGACACCGCCGGGGAACGCCCGGCCGAGGATGTCGATGTCGCGGGTGGGGTTGGCATCAGGCGAGTACCGCCTCAATGGCCGGCCGGAGGGTGGGCATTCCCCCGAGTTCGCGCGCCGCATGCTGGAGTTCTGCGACGCCCTGTTGACCGTTGCGGCGCAGGTATCGATTGAGTGCGGACAGGGCGAGGCTTCGTCCCTCTGTTCTACCGAGGCGCATAGCATCGACCACTGCTCGGGCTGCGCTGTAAACCGGCACGGTCTCGCCCGGCGCCGCCTCGAACTGCTCGACCGCGAGGTCGAAGGTGTCAGCGGCGTACTGCGAGACCTTCGTGGGCGGATAGCTGATGGAGGGGCGGTGGCTGCCGCGCGGTACGGCGACGTGGATTTCGTGGGGAATGTCGTCGATCAGTTCGTGCAGGCTCAGAGCGGACTCCCCGCACACCACGGCGTGGGGAGCGCGTGCGCATACGGCGAGCAGGTCGAGGTGCGCGGTGGGCTCGGCGTCGGAGCGCCGGTAGACGCCGCGCGAGAGCTCGTCGATCTCGCCCGCCTCCCGCAGGCTCGCCAGGTCGCGCGGAGACAGCCGGGCGCCGGACGCCGCACGCGCCGTGAAAGTCGGTGGGAGGCTCGACAACCTCTCCGCCAGGCGCTCCACAGAACCAGTCATGTCCGTGGTGGAGCCGATCAGCCTGCCGAGGTAACTCGGTGAGCTGGCAAACTCGGTGAGCTGGTTTCGTCGCATGCGCAGTAGTACGCGGGGTGTACGCGGCTAGCGCGGGCCGGCGAGCCCGGAGACTACTCGGGCTCCGAATGCAACTGATGGGATGGTCTCGGGTGCTGTTGGACCGGCTTCCAGACCAGACCAT
>JBOHCW010000167.1:0-6352 GCA_050725375.1 Actinocrinis sp.
GCTGCCGGGCTTCATCGACGCGCACGTGCACCCGGTGTTCGGCGGCGCCGAACGGCTGCGCTGCGACCTGACCGGCGCGCACGACCCGGCCGACGCGGTGGCGCGTGTCGCGGCGTACGCGGCAGAGAACCCGGACGCGGCGTGGATCACCGGCGGGGGCTGGGCGATGGACCAGTTCCCGGGCGGTGCACCGAGTAAGGCGCTGCTCGACACGGCTGTGCCGGACCGCCCGGTGTTCCTGCTCAACAGGGATCACCACGACGCGTGGGCGAACAGCGTCGCGTTACGCATCGCGGGCGTGGACAAACACACGCCTGATCCGGTCGGCGGACGGATAGCGCGCGACGACGACGGTGAACCGGCGGGCACGCTGCATGAGGAGGCGGCGAATCTGGTAGGCCGTCACACGCCGCGCCTCAGCGAGGACGAGTATGTCGCCGCATTGCTCGAAGGGCAGCGTTACCTGCACTCCTTCGGCGTGACCGGCTGGCAGGACGCGATCGTCGGCGGCTACCTCGGCTACGGCGACATCCTGCCCGCCTACCTGCGCGCGGCGCGTGAGGGCCTGCTGACCGGGCACGTGACCGGCGCGCTGTGGTGGGACCGCGATCGCGGGCTCGAACAGATCCCTGACCTGGTCGGGCGGCGCGCGGCCGCGGCCGGCCCCGGCGGGTTCCGGGCCGGGACCGTGAAGATCATGCAGGACGGCATCTGCGAGAACCTGACCGCCGCGATGCTCGGGCCGTACCTCGACGGCGCCGGCCGGGCCACGGCCGACCACGGCCACAGCTACCTCGACGCCGCACTGCTCGCCGAAGCCGCGGTCCGGCTCGACGCGCTCGGCTTCCAGGTCCACGTGCACGCGATCGGCGACCGCGGCGTGCGCGAGGCGCTGGACGCGTTCGAAGCCGCGCGCGCCGCGAACGGCCCGAGCACGCAGCGGCATCACATCGCGCACCTGCAGGTCGTGCACCCGCGTGACATCGCGAGATTCCGCGAACTCGACGTAACGGCGAACATCCAGGCGTTGTGGGCGGCCGACGACGAGCAGATGCGTGCGCTGAACGAGCCGGTACTCGGCCCCGAGCGTTACGCGCAGCAGTATCCGTTCGAGGCATTGCGACGTAACGGCGCCACGCTCGCCATGGGCAGCGACTGGCCGGTATCGACCCCTGATCCGCTTCAGGCGGTGCACGTCGCCGTCAACCGCACCGCACCAGGCGCACCACAGGGCACGCAGCCGTTCCTACCGGCGCAGGCGCTCAGTCTGGTCGACGCGGTCGCCGCGTACACCGCCGGCTCGGCTCGCGTGTGCCACGTCGAGCACCGGGCCGGGTCACTGGAGGTGGGCAAGCGCGCCGATCTCGCCGTGCTCGACCGCGACGTGTTCGCCGCGCCGCCGACCGAGATCGCGTCGGCGCGTACGGTGCTCACGGTCGCCGGCGGCAAGATCGTCTATGAGGCCTGACAGCGGCCGGACAAGGGTCGGGTGGCGCCCTGACGTCTGCTCAGTCATTGAATGTGTTCACGCCGTGCGATCAGCCTGCTGCGACCGGCGAAACGTCGAAGAACGTTGAATAGTCCGTTTACCTGCGCAATCGCCTGGTGTGCCGAACGGCAAAATCTTCGCCTGCAAGGTAATCGCTCTTTCCGGGCCGCGATTTCGGAGTTACAGATTTGTTAGCTGCCACTCCACACCCCGGAGGATCCCTTGCGTCTGCGTCAGACCTTTGCCACGGTGACCGCCATAGCCGCCACCGCGGCCGCGGTCGCCCTGACCGCCACCCCCGCCAACGCGTCCAGCGCCCACTACGTCGGACTCGGTGATTCGTACGCTTCCGGCCTCGGCGCCGGCAGCTACGGCTCCAGCGGCTCCTGCGATCGCAGTGCCAACGCCGCCGACCAGCTGTGGGCCAACGCCAACAGCCCGTCGGCGTTCTCGTTCGCGGCCTGCTCCGGCGCCACCACGAGCGACGTGCTCAGCAGCCAGGTCGCGGCCGTCAACAGCGGCACCACGCTGGTGTCCCTGACCATCGGCGGAAACGACGTCGGCTTCTCCAGCACCATGGAGGACTGCGTCATCTGGGGCACCAGCACCTGCGTCAGCGACATCAACGCCGACGAGGCGAAGGCGCGGTCCGTGCTGCCCGGCGCCTTCGACAACGTGCTCAACACCATCCGGTCCAAGGCCCCGAACGCCCGGATCGTGTTCCTGGACTATCCGGACTTCTACGACCTGAACGCCTCCTCGGGCTGCGTGGGTCTCAGCGGCACCAGCCGGGCCAAGGTCGACGAGGGCATCAACCTGCTCGACTCGCTGATCCAGCAGGCCGCGGCCCGGCACGGCGCGGTGTTCGCGGACGTGCGCGGCCAGTTCTCCGGCCACGAGCTGTGCGACGACGCGGGCTGGCTGAACTCGGTGGACTGGTTCAACCTGGGCGACTCGTACCACCCGACCGCGACCGGCCAGGCGAACGGCTATTACCCGGTGCTCGCCGCCAACGCCTCCTGAGGCAGTGCGCTGAGTAGTCGCCGAGTTGGTTCACGGCGCGCGAAGGCCCTCCTTCCGAAGGTGGAAGGAGGGCCTTTACGCCCCCTGCTATGCGGGCGTCACGTCGTCCTTGGAGGGTGTGCCCCCGTGAACTGTGCCGGACCGCCGTCCCCGTTTGCCGACGGCCCGATCCTGCCGGTCGCGGGCCTTCATCAGCCCACTGGTTCGGCGCCTACTTGCGTCGGCGCCTATCGCGGTACCTACTACGCTCAGCCGACCTGGACGGCCGAGGCGGGAGTCAGGTTGCTCGACCCGTCCGTGCTCGGGGTCTGCTCCGGGTCCTTGCGGATCAGCAGGAAGGTCACCAGCGCGGACACGCCGAGCAGGATCGCGCTGATCAGGAAGGCCACGTTGTAGCCGTGCACCTGGGCGGCCGGGTCCAGCGGCGAGCCCTTGTGGTTGGTCGCGTAGTTGAGGATCGTCGTGGTGAACACCGTGTTGAGCAGCGCCACACCGAGCGATCCGCCGATCTGCTGGGTCGTGTTGACCATCGCGCTGGCCACGCCGGCGTCGTGGTTGGCCACGCCGGTCAGCGAGGTGTTGCCCAGCGGGACGAACACGCACGCCATGCCGACCGACAGCATGATGAACGCCGGCATGATCATTCCGACGTACGACGAGTTGACGTGCAGCTGGGTCAGCCAGGCCATGCCGCCGGTCGCCAGCACTCCGCCGAAGGTCATCAGCACCCGCGGGCCAAGCCTCGGCAGCAGCGCGCTGGCCACGCCCGCGGCCACGATCAGGCCGCCGGAGAACGGCAGGTACGAGATGCCGCTCTTGAGCGGGGAGTAGTGCTGGATCTGCTGGAAGTAGTACGTCATGAACAGGAACATGCCCAGCAGGCCCGCGCCGAGGATGATCGAGGTCAGGAAGGACCCGCCGCGATTTCGATGCCAGACCACCCGCATCGGCAGCAGCGGGTTGGCGGTGCGGTTCTCCAGGATCACGAAGCCGACCAGCAGCACCGCGGCGACGGAGAAGCAGAGCAGCACGGTGGTCGAGGTCCAGCTGTTGACCTTCGCCGCCTCGGTGAACCCGTAGACCAGCGCGGCGATGCCGATGCCGGACATGACGGTGCCGGGGATGTCGTAGCGGGTGTTGCCGCCCGCCTTGCTCTCCTTGACGATCGGCACGGCCAGCGCGATGGCGATCGCGGCGATGAAGATGTTGACGAACAGGCACCAGCGCCAGCTGGTGTACTGCGTCAGCACGCCGCCGAGCACCAGGCCGATCGCGGCGCCGACGCCGGAGATCGCGCCGAACGCGCCGAACGCCTTGGCCCGGTCGCGCACGTCGGTGAACGTGACGGTGATGATGGACAGCGCGGCCGGGGCCAGCAGCGCGCCGAACGCCCCCTGCAGCGCGCGGGCCGAGAACAGCATGGCCTCGTTCTGTGCGAAGCCGCCGAGCGCGGAGGCCAGGCCGAAGCCGGCCAGGCCGATGATGAAGGCGCGCTTGCGGCCGGTGTAGTCGGCGATGCGGCCGCCGAGCAGCAGCAGGCCGCCGAACGCCAGCGAGTACGCGGTGACGATCCACTGCCGGTTGGCGTCGTCGATGTGCAGCGCCTGCTGCGCCGAGGGCATCGCGATGTTTACGATGGTTCCGTCGACGACGACCATCATCTGTGCGATGAGCACGACGAAGAGCGCATACCAGCGCTTGCGGTCATGCTCGGGCGCCGCCTCGTGCGGCGGGTGCGAACCGGTCGGGACGGAGTCCACGACCTTGGTGTTGTCGGACATCGGGTTCCCCTCCAGGAACTTTGGGCGCGAGAAGGCGTGTTTCACCCGTACCGGACCCCGTGATCCGAACCCTCGCGATTCGAATCTACGTTCCGGCACCGACAGAAACGTGCCTGCTTTCCGCTACGCGGCGGCCTCGTCGCCTTCCGGGCAGCGTTGATGAGTGAGCAGCGGAATGAGGACGTCGTCGACGACGTGCCGGCTGAAGTCCTCGTCCAGCGCCTGTTCCGCGGTCAGCTTGCGCGTGATGATCATGGCGTACATGACCTCGTGGAACAGGTCCGGATCCAAGTTGGGCCGGACCTCGCCCCGAGCGGCGGCCTGGCGGATGATCGCTTCGTTGAGCACGCGCTTGGACGCGTAAGTGCACTCGTGCACCGTGCGCCCCAGCGCCGGGTTCCGGGCCGCGGCGGTCATCACACCCGTGAGGACCTCGCCGTCCGGACTGTTCGTCAGCCGGCACGCGAGCGACATCAAGGCCATGAGGTCGCCGCGCAGCGAACCGGTGTTCGGCGGCTGCGGGGTCACGCCGAACCTGGCCACCAGGGCCTCGGCCACCAGACCCGGCTTGTCCGGCCAGGTGCGGTAGATCGTGGCCTTGCTGGCGCGGGCGCGCGTGGCCACCGCGTCCATCGTCATCCGGTCGTACCCGACCTCCCCGAGCAGTTCGAACACCGCGTCGCAGATCGCCCCGCGCCGCTCCGGGCCGCGCCGCGAGCCGCGAGGCTCCGGCACGTCCAGTTCGGCCAGTGGGATCTCCGTGTCTGTCACGATGCCCTTCCTTCCCGCGGTGCCGGGGAGTACGGAACCGTTTCGTACCGGAACCCTACCCCGAACCGCCATCGGTACGAAACCGTTTCGTACACCACTTCCGTGTGATCTGCGTCACAGGCGGTCCGACGCGCCTGCGGCACACCGAATCGTCCTCGGTGGCGCGAGGTGGCACAAGGTGACAGTTCTGAAAAAGGCTCAGAATCGGGGCATCAGGCGTGACACTCAGTCCTGAATGGTCACTCTTCGAACGTGACTGACACAGCGGCGCCGGGGTAGAGCGCGCCGTGCACCCTCTCCGATTCGGCGGCGAGTTCGTCGCGGACGGCCTTGCCGAGCTTGCCGAACGGCGCGAGCGTGACGACGACCTTCGAGGTCTTACCCGCGCGGGCCGTCGCCTTGAGCGACCACAGACCGCTGACAAAGCCGTCGACGAGGAATGTCGGGTCGATGCGTAAACCGACCCGCCGGTAAACGCGGTCCCAAGTGCCTTCGGGCAGAATCCGCTGCCTACGAGCGGGTGTGTACGCGAGCAGCGTGCTGTCGAACCACGGCAGCAGACGGGCCGGCGCGGGTACGTCGGCGTCGGGTCGTTCGGCGTCGGGCAGGTCGTAGAGCGTACGGCCGGACTCGTCCTCGAACTCGGCCAACGCACCGGCGAGGCGCACGAGTGAGGCGCGTACCGGGCCGACCTTCCACGCCAGCCACTGCGTGATGTCGTCCGCGCCGGCCGGGCCGAACGCACGCAGATACGCGCGCACGACGGCGTCCAGCGCTTCGTCCGGTGACGCGGCCCCGGGGGCGTTCGGCAGGACCGGAGCCGCGAGCATGGTCTCAGGCCCCTTCGCGGTGTCCCAGCGGCCGACCCGCGTAAAGCCCGGCCAGGTGAGCACCGGCCGCCAACCGGACTGCCGCTGCCGGTCCGCCTCGGTGTCGGGGATCGCGCCGGGGTGCGCGGCGAGCCAGTCCTCGATGAAAGCGGCCAGCTCGTCACGCGTACGCGGTGACCTGGCGTACTCGGCGACGAGTTCACGCAACGACGCGGCCTCGGGCAGCGGGTCTTTGGTCGTGCGGCGCCAGTCGCAGACGCCCGAGGCATCGGTGACCGCGGCGTACAGGGCGTGGTCCCGCGCACTGGAGACGTGCAGCGTCGCGCGCACCAGGGGGCCGGTGAGCAGTTCCCGCCTCTCCAGCGCGGCGTGCAGGTCCGCCGGATCGAAAGCGGCCAGCCGGCCGGCGAACGCGGTCGCGACGGCCGGCCAGTACTGCGACTGCACCGCGCCGATCG
>JBOHCW010000168.1:0-9652 GCA_050725375.1 Actinocrinis sp.
ATTCTGGAGCATGCGATGTCTGACAAGACCGGCCCCCAGCCGACCGGGACCGCCGGACAGCCCTGCGGACCGGCCGAGCCGCCCCGCACGATCGAGGGATACGAGGACATCTCGCCGTTGGTGATCCGCACCGACTTCACCGACGAGGACGTCTGGGCCCGGGTCGTGGAGGAGCTGCGGACACCGCTGGAGGACGACGATCCGGTGCAGCCATACCTGATCTGCGACCCCCGGTACGCCGACGCCGCCACGGAACGGATAGTCCAAGACGTCCGCGCGGCACTGGCGGGTCCGGACCTGCCGGACGCGGTGTTCATCGCCGACAGCACCACGATGCGCGAGACGGATCATCCGCTGCTGGCCGTGTCGACCGAGGCGCAGGGCCAGGACGGCGACGTAGAGGACTGCGACGTAGAGGACTGCGAGGAATACGCCACGCAGTTCCGCGTGCTTCCTCACGCGGCCGCGGTGGTCAGCGTGAATCTCGGCATCGGCAACATGGATTTCGAGGACTACGCAAGTGACGGGCATTTCGTATACGGGCGCGAATAGTGATGCGATCCCGCGCGCACTATGCGGGCCGTAGCTCATCCGCTCAGCCGAGGCCCCCGGCGGTGACCGGCGGTTCGGCCGCACTGCGGATGCGGAAGTCGACGCTCTGCTGCACGAGCCGGATCAGCGACTCCTTGACCGACTCGCGGCTGCGGGCGTCGAGGGTGACGATCGGGACGTGCGGGGGGATGGACAGCGCCTCGCGCACGTCGTCGACCTCGTGGCTGAGCACGCCGCGGAAGCAGTTGAGGCCGATGACGTACGGCAGGCCGAAGTCCTCGAAGTAGTCGACCGCGGAGAAGCTGTCGGCCAGGCGGCGGGTGTCCACCAGGACGATCGCGCCGATCGCGCCGCGGCACAGGTCGTCCCACATGAACCAGAACCGGTTCTGGCCCGGGGTGCCGAACAGGTAGAGGACCAGGTTCTCCTCCAGGGTCACCCGGCCGAAGTCCATCGCCACGGTCGTGAACTGCTTGTCGGGGATTCCCCGCACGTCGTCCACGCCCTCGGCCACCGCGGTCATCACCGCCTCGGTGGTCAGCGGCGTGATTTCCGAGACCGCGCCGACGAAGGTGGTCTTGCCGGCCCCGAAGCCGCCGGCGACCACGATCTTCACCGGGGTCACGGCCGCGGCACCCCCGGTGCGGCCGGCCGGGTCAGAGATTACGGAGGCCAATGAGCACCCTTTCCAGTAGCGCCAGGTCGGGCAGCCCGTCGGCGGCGCCGGGCTCCTGAACGGTGACCAGGCCGCCCTCGGCCAGGTCACCGACGATGACTCCGGTCACCCCCAGCGGCATCCTGAGCAGGGCGGCGATCTCGGCCACGGACTTGAACTCGGAACACAGGCGGCAGACCTGCTCGTACTCGGGCACCAGGGTGTGCAGGACGTTCCACCCGCGGGCGGTCGTCGTCACCAGCGCCTCCATCGCGAGCTGCGAGTGGGACTGTGTCCGACCGCCGGTCACCGCGTAGGGGCGCACGAACGGCGACGACCCGCCTTCGGAACCCAAGATCCACCTCCCTCATCGCGCCGCGCCGACAGATCCGGCCACGCGGCCCGGCGACCCCCGTACGGGGGCGGCCCAGGCCGCCCCGGCGTCACGCGTGACCGCGCGTCTCGGTCTCAAGGTCCTTTCACTGCGGAAGAGCGTTCTGCAGCTCCTCGCGCAACGCCGGGGTCAGCACCTCCCCGGTGCGCTCCACGAGCATGGTCATCTCGTAGCCGATCAGACCCATGTCGCTCTCGGTGGAGGCGAGCGTGGCCATGACCGACCCGTCGCTGACCGCCATGACGTACAGGAACCCGCGCGCCATCTCGACCACGGTCTGGGTGACCGTTCCGGCCTCGAAGATCCGCGCCGAACCCTGGGTGAGGCTGGCCAGGCCACAGGCGACCGCCGCGAGCTGGTCGGCCCGGTCCCGCGACAGCCCGTCGGAGGAGGCGATCAGCAGGCCGTCCGAGGAGACCACGATGGTGTGCGCCACCCCCGGGGTCTTCTCCACGAAATTGGCGATGAGCCAGTTCAGGCTCTCGGCTTCCTGACTCAGACCCCTCATGTGCTGCTCCTCATCACTGTTCGCCCGCCTCGCCGGCCAACTGCTGCGAGTTGCGGCGGAAGGTGGACAGCCTCCTGCGCACCGCCTCGGCCGTGTTGCCCAGCCCCGGCGGCGGCGTCGCCTTCGCGGCGCCGTTCGCCCCGGCCTGGCCGGGCACCAGGTTCGCCTTCGGCACCCGCCTGGGCAGGCCGGTGGTCGTCACCCCGTCCCGGGTCGGCTGCGCGAGCGCCGCCGCGGCCCGCCACGCCTCGTCGCCCGGCGAGGACCAGGACGCGGCCGGCCCGGCCCCGGCGTCGAGCGGCGAGAGCGTATCCGGGTTCTGCGTCAAGTTCACCGCTTCGGCGCCGCCGGACCACGCGGCGTCCCAGGGCTGTGCGGCGCGCGGGCTCCAGCCGGCCGTGTGCGGCGCCTGCCTGCCGCGCCGGCGGAACCACTCGGATTCGACGGCCTCGAAGATCGGCAGGCGTTCGTCGTCCGCCACCGGAGCCGGCAGGGCCGGCCCGGCTCCTCGCGGCGCGGTGGCCCGGCGTTGCGGCGGCTGCTGTACGCCCGCCGTCAGGTCCTGATCGCCGTCGTTGTCCTGGCCGGCCGCCTTGGGCGCGAACCAGGTCGGGTCGTTGATCGGCGGCGGCGCGGCCGGGGTGTCGATGTAGACGGCCGCGTTGGACGCGAAGTGGCTCGGGGCCGCGCCGGGATAGCCGGAGCCGTTCATCGGCCGGTTGCCGAAGCCGGGCACGGGCTGTGGCGGTCTCGGCGGCTCTCCGCGCCCGCGCAGGCCGCCGAACTGCGGGCTCCACCCCGGTTCGGGCGAGCCCGGCCGTGCGCCGCCGCCGGACCCGCCCGGGACCTGGCCCGGACGCGCGCCGGCCAGCCGGCCCAGGTCGATGAGCGAGACCGGGAGATGGATCGACGCGGTCACGCCGCCGGCCTGGGATTCGGCCAGGCGCACGCTCACCGAGTAGCGCGCGGCCAGCCGGCCGACGACGAACAGTCCCATCTGGCGGGAGACTGCGACGTCCACGAGCGGCGGGGTGGACAGCCGCTCGTTGGCCTTGGCGATGTCCACCGCGGTCATCCCGATGCCGACGTCCTCGATGTGCAGGATCACCCCGCCGTCGTCCGCGGTGCGGGCGGCCACCCAGACCTTGGTCTGCGGGGAGGAGTACGTGGTCGCGTTCTCCAGCAGCTCGGCCACCAGGTGCGCCACGTCGGGCGCGGCCTTGCCGACGATCTGGGTGCGCGGGATCTCGCCGAACATGATCCGCTCGTACTGCTCCACCTCGGCCCCCGCCGCGCGGGCCACGTCCACCAGCTGCACGGCCTCGGTCCAGCGGCGGGCCGTCTCCTCGCCGGCCAGGACCAGCAGGTTCTCGTTGTTGCGGCGCATGCGGGTGGCCAGGTGGTCCAGCTTGAACAGCTGGGCCAGCTGACCGGGGTCGCGCTCGCTGTTCTCCAGGCCGTCGATCAGCAGCAGCTGCCGCTCCACCAGGCCCTGGCTGCGGCGGGAGAGGTTCTTGAAGATGGAGTTGACGTTGTTGCGCAGCAGCGCCTGCTCGGAGGCCAGCCGGACCGCCGCGTCGTGCACCTCGTCGAAGGCCCGGGCCACCTCGCCGATCTCGTCGCGCGAGTCGATCCCGATCTGGGCCACCCGGGTGTGCGGCTGCACGTCGGCGGCGTCGCGCAGCCGGCGGATGACCTCGGGCAGGCCGACGGTGGCGATCTGGTGCGCCGAGGACCGCAGCACTCTGAGCGGCTCGACGATCGACCGCGCGACCCGGACCGTGGCCAGGAAGGCGAGCAGCAGGATGAGGAAGATGATGAGGGCGTTGAGGTAGAGCTGGGTCCGTGCGCCCGACTGCAGGAAGGAGGTGCGGTCCAGCGCCTGGGCGGCGATCCGCTGCTCCACGCCGCGGATCTGCGCGATCTTCGCGGTGGCCGAGCCGAACGCGGAGCCGCCGCTCACCCCGATGGCGCTGACCTGGTGCTGTTCCAGCGCCGCATCCATGATCTGCCGCACGACGCTGTCCGTGTTTCCGGTGTCCTGCCCGGACACCGCGGTCTCGAACAGGGTGACGTTCTGCGGTGAGGCCTGCGCGGTGAAACTTGCGAAGGCGCTGTTGTACTGGGCCTGCGCCTGGATCAGGTCCTCCTGCTGCTCCCTGACCTGGCCGCCGCCGCCCAGGATGTCCACGGCGAAGCCGCGTTCCTGCGAGGTCTGCTCCCCGGCCAGCGCGACCAGGCTCAGCGTGGTGACCAGGTTGCCCAGGGTGTGGTCCGTGGTGCCGGTGGCCAGCTGGTCGCTGAAGTTGAGCAGGTTGTCGATGATGGTGGTGTAGGCCTGGAAGATCGGCCTGGTGTCGCCGAGGCTCACCACCGAGGCGCGCAGCACGCTCAGGTCGGCGAGCCGCGCGTCCGCCCGCGCGGCGAGAGCCTGCGCGGAGGCGGACAGCGAGGTGAGGCTGCCCGCGTATCGCGCACGGGCGGACTCGAAGGCCTGGACCTGTTCGGTGGTCTTGTTCTCCGCGCCGGCCAGGGTGCTCATATCCGAGGCATTCTGACCGTCGGTCAGAAACAGCGAGATCAGGTCGCGCTCGTCCTGGACGCTGTGCACGAGCTTTGAGACGGCCAGTACCACGTTCACCTGGCCGCTGAGATTGCCCTCGGCCGTGAGCGCGTCCGTCTCGGTGACCACCCGGGCGGTGGCCAGAGCCACGCTGGCGATCAGCGGCACCAGCACCAGCAGCGCGAGCCGGTTGCGTAGTCGCAGGTCACTGAGCCGCCGACGGGGTCGCGGTAAGGCCTCTGTGTCGTTACTCATCGAGCCCTCACACGCTCCTCGATTCGCCTAAGCACGATCTGTGTTTTCCCCGTCACGACGTGCGGATCGTTCCGCGAAGCAATGTCCCCGACCCCTGCGATGCGCAATTTGAGCACAGCCGTACAACGGGGGCCAAGGCTTCGGACAACTGACTTAGCAGACACGCGACGCGCCCGAATGAGACCGTTTCTTCGGGGTTTCGCACTCCGGGGAGCGGATCGGCCGCCGCGGGCCGCCGTCCAACATGGTGAAATCGACCAGCTCACCGATCGCGTGTTGCACGCAGAGCATCGCGTAGAGCTCCTGGCGGACCAGATCGGGGCTCTTGGACCGCAGCACGATCCGATCTCCGCCCCGGTGGGCGGTGAGGCCGCGAAATCCGTTGCCCTTGACCCGGTGTTGGTCGTACGCGGCGGTCAGCCGGTCGGCCGGCGCCTTGCGGTGGTCGAGGATCGAGGTGACCAGCCGGTCGTTGGGCACGGCCCGGTCGATCACCCGCACGATCCGGGCCGGGCGCTTGGCCCCGGGCAGCCGGGAGAGCCCTGAGCCGTCCGGCAGGCGATGGTGCACCGGAAAGGCGACGGTGTCGGCGACCGGCCACAACAGCTCGTAGCCGCGCTCGCCCGCGACCGTCCACAGCCCGGTGGAGAACGGGCGCTCGCCGTCCATGAGCACGAGCGAGCCGGCGGGTATGGACGCGGCGATCGACCGGTCGCGTGCCAGGTCGGCCCCGCCGCAGATCGAGGCCGCCACAATCCGGTGGGCGGCCCCGTCGGTGAGCACGGACAGGTACACCCTGGGCGTGGCGTGCGCGATCCCGTCCTGGTCGCGCGCCGCGAACTCGACCCGGTTGGCGAGGGTGTCCGGCGCCTCGACCGTGATCCGGCCAAGCCGCAGCGGCCGCAGGCCGCCCGCCAGCGGCGAGTCCGCCTGCGCGGCGAGGTTCTGCGCGTCGGCGTTCCCCGAGATGAAGTTCTCCGCGGCGAAATCGTCCGTCATGGAATTGCCGGCCGCTCCCGCCGTGGCCACGGCGTTCTCGAACAGCAGCCGCAGCGGTTCGACGCCGAGCCTGAGCCGGGCCCGTCCGATGGCCGCCGCGCTGGCGTTCTCGGTGCCCGCCGGGTGTGTCAGGCCCGGAATTCCCCGCACGATCTCGGCCAGCACCTCCTCGTAGGACAGCTCGCCGAAGATCCACAGGCCGAGCGTGAGGTAGACCACCAGCCGCGCCGGCAGCAGGCGTTGCCGCTGCTCACGGCGGCCGAGCACGTCGACGATCTGGTCGACGTGCCGCGGCGGGAACGAGCGCATCAGCAGACCGAGCACGACACGTTGCGGTAGGCCCGCTCCCAACGCGGTTGTGGTCTGGCCGGCCCGAGGCATGCGAGCACCCTAGGGCAGTACAACCGACGGTCACAGGCATACGACCCTAAGTTGACAGTCTCTTGGGGCACTCGCTTGTTGCCCCTGCCGGATCGATGGCATCCTCATGCCCCATCGAGGGGGCAGCCGAGGGGATGCGATTTGAGTAGCTCCGCGGGGTTCGGGACCCCGGGCCCTGACAGTGCTCCACCTCCGCTCGCACTGCGCGGCGTGACCAAGCGGTTCCGCGGTCCGGACGGCCGCGCCCACACCGTGCTCGACGACATCGACCTGACCGTGCCGCCCGGCGAGTTCAGGGTCCTGATCGGCCCGACCGGCTGCGGGAAGTCCACGGTGCTCTCGCTGGTCGCGGGGCTGACCCGGCCCAGCGAGGGGCGGATCCTGATCGACGACGCGCCGGTGCTCGGCACCGATCCGCGGGCCGGCTTCATGTTCCAGACCGACGCGGTCTTCCCGTGGAAGACGGTGCTGGCCAACATCGCGGCGGGGCCCAGGTTCCGCGGGGCCGGCCGCCGCGAGGCGGCGCTGCTGGCCCGCGACTGGGTGCAGCGGGTGGGCCTGAGCGGATTCGAACACTACTTCCCCTACCAGCTGTCCGGCGGCATGCGAAAACGGGTCGCGCTGGCGCAGACCCTGATCAACGGGCCCCGGATCCTGCTGCTCGACGAGCCGTTCTCCGGGCTCGACGCGCAGACCCGGCAGATCATGTCCGCCGAACTGCTGGGCCTGTGGGAGGGGCTGGGCTCCTCGGTGCTGATGGTCACGCACGATCTGGAGGAGGCCATCGCGCTGGCCGACACCGTGGTCGTGCTCACCGCCGGGCCGGCCACCGTCAAGAAGGAGTTCACCGTCGATCTGCCCCGCCCGCGCAGAGTGCGCGAGGTGCGGTTCCTGCCGCGCTTCGTCGAACTGCACGAGCAGATCTGGTCCTGTCTGAGCGAAGAGGTCGAGATTGCGTATTCGCGTGCGACCACCACAGGCTGAGCGCCCCGCGCAGGGCGCGGAAACCGGTGCGGAAACCGGTTCCGACGAGGCACGGGCCGACGAGGGCGAGAAGGTCCCGGCCTCGCGCGTGCGCCGCCGGCTGGCGGTGACCGCCGTGCAGATCGGCCTGCTCGTCCTGCTGATCGGGTCCTGGCAGGCGCTCGCCTCCACCGGTCACCTCGACGTGTTCTTCTACGGCAAGCCGTCGGACGTGTGGCAGCAGCTCTCGGACTGGGTGCACAACGGCACGGCCGAGGGGCCGCTCTGGGCTCAGGTGTGGGTGACCACGCAGGAGACCCTGATCGGCTTCGGCATCGGCGTCGGGCTCGGGGTGGCCTGCGGGCTCGTGCTCGGGCGCATCAGGGTCCTGGCGGAGGTGCTCTCGGTCTACATCGGCGCGTTCAACTCGATCCCGCGCATCGTGCTCGGCTCGCTGTTCATCATCTGGTTCGGTCTCGGCATGGAGTCGAAGATCGCGCTCTCGGTGCTGCTGGTCTTCTTCAACGTGTTCTTCAACGCCTTCCAGGGCGCGCGCGAGGTGGACGAGACCCTGCTCGCCAACGCGCGCATCCTCGGAGCCGGCCGCCTCGCGGTGACCTGGCAGGTGGTGGTGCCCTCCGCCTTCTCCTGGATCATCGCCAGCCTGCGCGCCGCCTTCGGCTTCGCCATCACCGGCGCGGTGGTCGGCGAACTGCTCGGCGCGCAGCAGGGCCTCGGCACGCTGATCGCGCAGTCCCAGGGCGACTTCAACCCGGACGGCGTGTACGCGGGCCTGGTCGTGACCACGGTGCTCGCCGCCGCGGCGGAGGGGGCGATCACGGTGGCGGAACGCAGGCTGCTGCGTTGGCGGCCGCCGCGACGCGCCCTCGAAGCAGAGATCTGACTGCGCCGTGGACGGCGCCGGCCCCGCGGCGCAAGTGTCCGGCCGGCCGCCGGCCCATCCGGGGCCTGATACCCACGCATTCCTCCGCACTACCTTCAAGGAGAACCCGGTCAGCATGTCCCACCGCAAGCTCACCCTCGCGCTCGCCGCGCTCACCTCGGCCGCTACCCTCGCGTCCTGCTCCAGCGCGAGCTCGGGCGCCTCGGCGCAGAACAGCGCCGGCTCCGGCGCGGCGCCGATCACCGTGAAGATCGCCGGCTCGAACCTCACCAACCAGACGTACATACCGCTGGTGCTGGCGCAGCAGCTCGGCTTCTTCAAACAACAGGGCCTGAACGTCGAGCTCACCAGTGCGAAAAGCGGTTCGCAGGCGTTCCAGGCGCTGCTGTCGAAGCAGGCACAGGCCGCCGTCGGGTTCTACGACCACAACATCGACCTGGCCGCGAAGGGCACCAAGACCGAGTCGGTGATCCAGCTGCTGCAGGCCCCCGGCATGGTCGAGATGGTGCGCAGCGACGAGGCCGGCACGATCAAGTCGCCGGCCGACCTGTCCGGCAAGAACGTCGGCATCACCGGCCTGGGCAGCTCGACCCAGTTCATCGCGGACTACCTGGCGCAGCACAACGGCGTGGCGGTCAGCTCCATACACCCGGTGAACGTCTCGGCCGGGCCGACCTTCGTGGCCGCCATGCAGAACAGCCAGATCGACGCCGGCGTGACCACCGAGCCGACCATCTCGGCGCTGCTGTCCAAGCGCGCCGCGCAGATCATCGTGGACATGCGCTCGGTCACCGGCACCCAGGCGGCGCTCGGCGGTCCGTACCCGGGCAGCGCGGTGACGGTCAACACCGCGTGGGCCGACGCGAACAAGCCGACCGTGCAGAAAATGGTGAACGCACTGGTCGCGTCGCTGCACTGGATTCAGCAGCACTCGGCGGCGCAGATCGCCGACGCGATGCCGGCCAGCTACTACAAGTCCACCGGCAAGGCCGCGTACGTGCAGGCGCTCGCCAACGAGATCGGCATCTACAGCCCGACCGGCCTGATGCCCACGGACGGTCCGCAGAGCGTGTTCCGGGTGCTCTCGGCCTTCGACCCGGCGGTCAAGGGCAAGCAGGTGGACCTCAGCAAGACCTACACGGACGAGTTCGTCCAGAACGCCTCGTCCTGAGCTGAACGCTACAAAGCGGTGACGGATTCGCCGCCGGACGCAGTGGCAGTAGCCGCGTCCGGCGGCGAACCTCCGCCCTGATCACGCTGTATGCGCGGTCACGCCGTGTCCATGGTCACGCTGTATCCATGGTCACGCCGCGCCCGTGATCGCAGCGTGCTGATCAGACTCTGCGCGCCCGCCAGTAGCAACTGACCATGGGCAGTTCGACGAGGTCCTCGGTGCCTAGGCGCGACTCCCCCGCCAGGTGGTCGGCGAACTCCCGCAGGATCGCCGGCTTGCGCTCGTCCGGGGCGGTGATGAAGCC
>JBOHCW010000169.1:0-4489 GCA_050725375.1 Actinocrinis sp.
GCGTAGTCGTAGTCGTTGGTGTGCACGGCCCAGAGCGTGTCGGCGAATTCGCGCAGCGGCTCGGGCAGGTCGCGGTAGGCCGCGCCGGCGTTCGCGATCAGCGTCTCGCCGCCGTACGGCGGGATCACGATGCTGCGCAGGGTGCTCACCTGCGGCGGGTTGAGCACGAAGGTCACGTCGGTGTGCCAGTGGTTCGCCACGCCCCGCTCGCTGTCCACGGGCAGGATGTTCGGCGCGCCGTCGGCGGATGGCACGGTCGGGTGCGCTGTCGTCAGCCCGCCGAAGCGGCCGGCGAAGCGCTGCTGGCCCTCATCGTCGAGGTCGACTTCGGTGAACACCAGGGCCTTGTGGACGTTCAGCGCCTCGCGGATCGCATCCACCGTCGCGTGGTCCAGGGGCGCGGACAGGTCGACGCCGGTCACCTCGGCGCCGATGCGCGCGGTGACCTTGCGCACGGTCAGTACGGTTGAGGTCAGTGCGGTTGAGGCCGGCGCGGTGAAGGCCGCCGTGGTGGAGGTCGGCGCGGTCGAGGTGTGGTCGGTCAGGGTCATGATCTGGTTCCTTCCCAGGCGAGGACGGCTTCGCGGTGGTCGGCGGACGGCGCGGCGGGGCGCTGCTCGGCGAGTCGGCGATCGGGTGCGTACTGGTTGGCGGGGCGCGGCAGTCCGTAACGCTCACGCAGCGTTTGTCCGGGCTCGTATTCGTGGCGGAACAGGCCGCGGGCGCGCAGGATCGGCACGACGTGGTCGACGAACAGCTCCAGGCCCGAGGGCAGCACCGGGGGCATGATGTTGAAGCCGTCGGCGGCGCCGCGGGTGAACCAGTCCTCGATCGCGTCGGCGACCTGTTCGGGGGCGCCGGTGAACGTGCGGTGGCCGCGTCCGCCGCCGAGCCGGCCGATCAGCTGGCGCACCGTCAGCTTCTCGCGCCCGGCCAGCTCGACGATCAGGGCGTAGCGGCTCTGCGCGCCCTGGATCCGCGTCTCGGGCGGCAGGCCGGAGGGCAGCGGGCCGTCGAGGTCGAGCTGTTCGACCGGGACCTGGAGCAGTTCGGCCAGACGGCGCTGGGCGTGCCGGGGCACGATCAGCTCGTCCAGTTCCCGTTCGAGGCGACGAGCCTCCTGCTCGGTGCCGCCGAGGACGGGCACGATACCCGGCAGGATCTTGACGCCCTGCGGGTCGCGGCCGGCCGCGCGCGTCCGGGCCTTGAGCTCGGCGTAGAACGCCTGCGCCTCGGCCAGCGTCTGCTGCGCGGTGAACACGGCCTCGGCATGCCGGGCGGCGAAGTCCTTGCCGTCCTGGGACGAGCCGGCCTGTACCAGCAGCGGATAGCCCTGCGGGCTGCGCGCGATGTTGAGCGCGCCCTCGACGGAGAAGAATTCGCCGCGGTGCCGCGGCGGGTGGATCCGCTCGTCGTCGCCCCAGAGCCCTGATTCCTTGTCGCCGAGGTAGACCCCGTCCTCCCAGCTGTCCCACAGCTTCCGGGCCACCTGCAGGAACTCATCGGCGCGCCGGTACCGGTCGGCGTGCAGGGGTGCGTCGTCGAGCCCGAAGTTGCGGGCGGCCGCGGCGCCGGCCGTGGTGACGATGTTCCAGCCGGCCCGGCCGCCGCTGACGTGGTCGAGCGAGGCGAACCGGCGGGCCAGGTTGTACGGCGAGTTGTACGACGTCGACGCCGTCGCGATCAGGCCGATGTGCGAGGTCGCGCCGGCCAGCGCGGTGAGCAGGGTCAGCGGCTCGATCACGCCGGCCGGACGCTGTGCGACGTCGGCGAACAGCACCGGGCCGTCGGCGAGGAACAGCGAGTCGAACACCCCGCGCTCGGCGGTCGCCGCCAGCCGCTTGTAGTGCTCGATGTCGGTGTTGGCGCGCGGGTCGCTCTCGGGAAGGCGCCAGGACGCCTCGTGGTGCCCGGTGCCCATCAGGAACGCGTTGAGATGAAGGGTTCTGATCATGCGGGGTCCTCTTCTTTCACGCCGAGGGCGGCCAGGAGCCGCTCGCGGTAGCCCGCCATCCGCGGGTCGCGGTAGCTGCGCGGGTGCGGCAGGTCGACGGCCAGGTCGAGGCCGAGGCGTCCGCGCTCCAGCACCAGCACCCGGTCGGCGAGCACGATCGCCTCGTCCACGTCGTGCGTGACCAGCAGGACGGTCGGGCGGTGCCGCTCGCACAGCTCGCGCAGCAGGGTGTGCATCCTGATCCGGGTGAGCGCGTCGAGCGCGCCGAACGGCTCGTCGGCCAGCAGCAGTTCCGGTTCGCGCACCAGGGATCTGGCCAGCGCCGCGCGCTGCGCCTCGCCGCCGGACAGTTCACTCGGCCAGGCCCGTTCGCGTCCGGCCAGGCCCACTTCGGCCAGCGCGGCGCGGCCGCGGTCAGCCGCGTCGCGGGCTCCGGCGGGCGCGCCGAGCACGATGTTGTCCAGCACGCGGCGCCACGGCAGCAGCCGCGAGTCATGGAACGCGACCGAGACGCGCCGCGGCACCCGCAGTTCGCCCGAGCCGGCCACGCCGTGGTCGAGCCCGGCGAGGGCGCGCAGCAGGGTGCTCTTGCCCGAGCCGCTGTGGCCCAGCAGCGCGACGAACTGGCCCGGCGCGATGTCCAGGTCCACCGCGTCGAGCACGGTGCGCTCGCCGAACGAGCGTGTCAGTGTACTCATGCGTACTGCGGGTCCGGTCAGCTGTTCAGCGAGCGCCGCCATGACAGCACCCTCCGTTCGACGAGTCGTACGACGGAGTCCGAGGCGAAACCGAAGATGCCGTAGATCAGCAGGCCGAGCACGATCAGGTCGGTCTGCCCGTAGTTCTGCGCCTGGAACATCATGTAGCCCAGGCCGCTGGTGGAGTTGATCTGTTCGAGCACGACCAGGGAGAGCCAGGACCCTGTCACGCCCAGCCGCAGCCCGACGAAGAAGCCCGGCAGCGCGCCCGGGAAGACGATCTGTCTGATGAACTGCCAGCGGCTCAGTCCCAGGACCTCGGCCAGCTCCACGAAGCGGCCGTCGATGCCGGCCAGCGCCGCGTGCAGGTTCAGGTAGACCGGGATGTAGACGACGATCGCGATGATCGCCACCTTGAAGGTCTCGCCGATGCCGAGCCACAGGATGAACAGCGGGATCAGGCCGAGGGTCGGGACCGACCGGTTGATCTGCACCGTTCCGTCCACGACGGCCTCGCCGATCCGGCTGAGCCCGGCGACCAGCGCCAGCACGACGCCGACGGCCAGTCCGATCGCGAAGCCCTGCGCGGCGCGCCATAGCGAGTCGGTGATGTCGGCGCGCAGCGTACCGTGCAACCAGCGGTCGGCCCCGGTGTGCAGGACGGTCCACGGCGCGGGCAGGACGCGCGGGTCGAGCGCGCCGGCCGAGCTGGCGATGGACCACGCGGCGAACAGCAGGAGCGGGCCGAGCAGACGTGCGTACGGCACGCGTTTGCCGGGCCCGAGCCGGCGCAGCGGTCTGCGCAGGTCGGCCGCGGTGTGCGGGGGCGCGACGGATCGCACCCGCCGCGCGGTGGACGGCGCGAGCTGTCCATGTCCGGTGGTGGCCGCGTCGGTGGCCGCGGCGCCGGTGGTTGCCGTGTCTGCCATGGCGATCAGCTCCGGTACGTCGCGGGGACGGCGTTCGCGGCCAGATACTCGAACCGGCGGTCGAACAGGACGTCGGCCTTGAACTTCTTGACGAAGCCGCCCTCGGCCAGCAGGTCGGCGGTCTCCTGCTCCCAGGCGATCGCCTCGTCCCCGTTCGGCGGGAACAGCGGCTTGCTGGTCAGCGCGACGATGCCCTTGGCCTGGTCGAGCGTGACGTTCTGCGTGTCGACGTAGTACTTCTGCTCCCACGTCTGCGGGTTCTCATACGTCCAGATCATGGCCTTGGCCCACAGCGGGATGAACGCGGCGATCGCGGCGGCCTTGTCGGCGTCGGCGAGCACTGACGCGGGCGTCCACAGGATATTGAGACGGTCGACCACGTCCGTTGCCACCGTGTGCGCGCCGTCGGAGCCGTAGCGGGTCAGGTACGAGGGCACCTGCGAGATCGCCAGCGGCGCGATGTCGACCTGTCCGGCCTGCAGCGCGGTCAGGAACTGGTTGCTGGTCAGGGGAACCAGGTCGACGTCGGAGTACTTGACGCCGGCCTGCCTCAGCGCGCGCAGCAGGACGACGCCCTGTGCCTGTCCCTGGGAGAAGGCCAGCCGCCTGCCGCGGAAGTCCGCGACGGTCCGGATCGTGCTGTGCGGCGCGGTGGCGAAGATGTAGATGGGCTTGCGGGTCAGGTCGACGGCGACGATCCGTGCGTCAAAGCCCTGATAGTGCGCCTGGATCGGCGGGATGCCGGCGTTGTTCGCCACCTCCAGCGAGTGCGAGCGGAACGCGTTGATCACGTCCGGTCCGGCGCCGACGTTCGGCCACGCGGAGACCGTGAACGGCAGGTGATCGAGCAGTGCGGCCAGTTTGAGCTCGAGTTCCTGCTGGCCGGTCGAGGAGGCGATGCTCAGCGT
>JBOHCW010000170.1:0-10204 GCA_050725375.1 Actinocrinis sp.
GGCTGCACCAGCGCGACCGGCCCGGTGTCCAGCGCCGCGGCCTGGAACAGCGCCGCCGCCGCCACCATCGCGATCCCGGCCAGCCAGACCCGGCGGCGCACCAGATAGGAGAACAGGGACAGCCGAAACGCCCCGTCCGCCGGTGCCTCGATCGCGGCGCGGCGCTGCAGCACCGAGGCCATGGCGTTGCTGAACGCCGTCAACACCGCGAACACGACACAGATCACAAGAGTCAGCTTCCCGCTTCGCCGCCCCCGACACCCGGCGAAATGCCCGATGACGCCCTAACCGTCCGCACCGCCGACCCGATCAGCGACTCCCCCGCAGGCGACGGCCCTACGCCGCGAACGAACGACTGCCCCCGCGGAAATGTTCCCGCGCCGGGCCGTCGTCGTCTTCGAGAATCGCACAGTCCGCCCGCATTCCGGACAAAACGCGGGGGGACGGCGCCGGAGAATCATGATCATCGGGGGAATTGTGTGACAGATCAGGGGAATGGCGCGGCAACCGCGGGCGGACCGGCGCGGCGAAGCGGACCGGTCGACCCCCGTTCAGGTCCGACCGGTCCGCTGTCGACACTCGCCGACAACTCGCCGACAAGAGGTCGGCGCCGAGTCGTCAATTCGGTGAATCAACGGTGTCGCGCGCCTGGGGCCCGGGAGGCGGCGCGGCGATCTCGGCGGCCTCGGCGGCCTCCTTGAGCCAGTGCAGTCGCCGGTCCCAGACGGCCGCCAGGTCGGTCATCCACGAGGCCGCCGCGCGCAGGCCCTCGGGCCTGACCCGGAACAGCACCTCGCGGCCGACCCGCCGTCCGGCCACCAGCCCGGCCTCCTCCAGCACCGCGAGGTGCTTGACCACGGCCTGCCGCGAGACCGGCGTCTCGCGCGCTATCGCCGAGGCACTGGACTGGCGCAGGCGGCCGAGCACTTCGAGCACCAGCCGGCGGGTCGGGTCGGACAGGGCGGTGAAGACCCGGTCGACGTCGGCGCCGCCAGCCTCGGCCTCGGCCTCGCCGCGCTCCCCCGTGTGCATCCTCGCGCCCTCGCCCTCGCCGTCGCTCTCACGCCCGCCCTCGCCCTCGCTCCGCGGCCCGGCAGCGCTCACGCCGCGACGGACTGCTCCGCGCGCTCCTTGAGCGAGCCCAGCTCCATCGTCCAGCCCGCCGTGTTCGCGTCGAACCCGGCCTTGCGCACCGCCTCGTCCGCGTCGATCCCGGCGAACCCGCTCTCCACGACCTTGACGTTCACGCCGCCGGCGGCCGGCTCGACGCGGAACTCGATCAGCGTGGTCTTACCCGGCGCCAGCTCCTCGTTCGGGAACTGGCTCGCCCAGCGGAACGCCGCGTAGGTGCGCGGGTCCATGCTGACCACCTCGACCAGGTAGCGGCCGTACTTCTCGCTCTGGCGCACGGTCTGGTGGCCGGGCGTGCGGTCGGCCCGCTGCTCGACGTCGGCCGGCACCCACCAGCCCGGCGTGGTGACCAGGTCCCACACCCGCTCCAGCGGTGCCTCGATGGTGATCTCCTGCTCGATGCGGTCGTTGAGGACGGCCATCCCGATCTCCTCCTTGGGTCGCGGTCTGGATTTACCTGCAACCCCAGGATTGCACGTGGCCGGATATCGCGCAACCCGCGAGTTGCACTTGGTCGAATTACCGGAGCGGCCGCAGGGGAAATCCGTGCGGCGCGGGCGGGCGGCGCGGCGGGATGCGGCAGGATCTAGCCATGCCTTCCGTTCTGATCCTCAACGGCCCGAACCTGAACCTGCTGGGCGTGCGCGAGCCGGCCGTCTACGGGTCGGGCACGCTCGCGGACGTCGAGGCGCTGTGCCGCGAGACGGCCGCCGGGCTCGGCCTCGGCGCCGAGCTGCGCCAGACCAACCACGAGGGCGTGCTCGTCGACTGGATCCAGGAGGCCGGGGCCGCGCAGCAGGACGGGCGGCTGATCGGCGCGGTGCTCAACGCCGGCGCGTACACGCACACGTCGATCGCGCTGCACGACGCGATCAAGGGCTCGGGGCTGCGCGTCGTCGAGCTGCACATCTCGAACGTGCACGCGCGCGAAGCCTTCCGTCAGCACTCGTACATCTCGCCGGTCGCCGCCGGGATCGTCGTCGGGTTCGGCGTCGAGGGCTACCCGCTGGCGATCCAGGGGCTGCACCGGCTGGCCGGCGCCCGACGGCCGGCCGGCTGACGACAGGCGGCAGACGGCGCGCGGCAGACGGGTCAAGGTTCTGCGATACGCCGAAGGCCCGGCGATCCGGGCTCAGCGGTACGCGGACTGCCCGGTCAGCGCCTGGCCGACCACGAGCGTGTGGATCTCCTCGGTGCCCTCGTAGGTGAGTACTGATTCGAGGTTGTTGGCGTGCCGGATCGGCGGATAGTCCAGCGAGACGCCGTTCGCGCCGAGGATCGTGCGGCACTGGCGCGCGATGTCGATCGCCGTGCGCACGTTGTTGAGCTTCCCGGCGCTGACCTGCTCGGGCCGGATGGCGCCGGCCTCCTTGCGCCGGCCCAGGTGCACGGCCAGCAGCATCGCGGTGTTCAGCGCGACGGCCATGTCGGCCAGCTTCTTCTGGGTCAGCTGGAACCCGCTGATCGGCCGGCCGAACTGTACCCGCTGGTCCGCGTACGACAGGGCGGCCTGCAGACAGTCGCGGGCCGCGCCGACCGCGCCGAACAGGATGCCGAACCGCGCCTCGTTCAGACAGGCCAGCGGCGCGCCGAGGCCGCGGGCCAGCGGCAGCTGCGCGGCGGCCGGCAGCCGGACCCCGTCGAAGGAGAGCCCCGAGGTGACCGACGCGCGCAGCGAGAGCTTGTGCTCGATGTCGGTCGTGGTGAACCCGGGCGTGCCGCGCGGGACCAGGAAGCCGCGGATGCCCTCGTAGGTCGCGGCCCACACCGTGGCCACGTCGGCGATGCCGCCGTTGGTGATCCACAGCTTCGAGCCGTCCAGGATCCAGTCGCCGCCGTCGCGCACCGCGCGGGTGCGCATGTTCGCCGGGTCCGAGCCGAAGTCCGGCTCGGTCAGCCCGAAGCAGCCGATCGCGTCGCCGGCCGCGAGCCTCGGCAGCCACTGGAGCTTCTGCTCCTCGGAGCCGTAGCGCCAGATCGAGTACATGGACAGCGAGCCCTGCACCGAGACGAAGCTGCGCAGACCGGAGTCGACCGCCTCCAGTTCGAGACAGGCCAGGCCGTACGAGACGGCGTTCGCGCCCGCGCAGCCGTAGCCCTCCAGGTGCATGCCGAGCAGGCCGAGCCGGCCCAGCTCCGGAACCAGCTCGCGCGGGAAACCGCCCTGCTCGAACCAGCGGCCGACGTGCGGGCGGGCACGCTCGGCCAGCAGGTCGCGCACGGAGGCCTGGATCGCGCGCTCCTCGTCGTCGAGCAGGGCCGCGGTGTCGAGCAGGTCCAGCGGATCGCGCATCGGACCGGGGGCGGGGGCCGGGTTGTGGGTCACGCCCTCTTCTTTACCACCCGGCGGGCGCCGCCCGCGCGCCCGGTCCGCCCGCGCCGGTCGGGCGGGCACGCGGGATCAGCCCTTGACCGCTCCGGTCAGGCCGCCGACGATGCGCCGCTCGGCGAGCGCCAGGAAGGCCAGGGCGGGCACCATCGACAGCCCGGTGAACGCCAGGATCTTCGCCGTGTCCTGCGTGTACTGGGTCCGGAAGTTCGCCACGCCCAGCGGCAGGGTGAAGTTGTTCTGGTCGTTGAACACCAGCAGCGGCAGCAGGTACGCGTTCCAACTGGTCACGAACGCCAGGATGCCGACCGTGATCAGCGCGGGCCGGGACAGCGGCAGCAGGATGCGCCAGAAGAAACCCAGGCGGCCCGCGCCGTCGAGCATCGCGGCGTCCTCCAGCTCGGCCGGGATCGCGCGCATGAACGGGCGCAGGATCACGATCGTGGCCGGCAGCGAGAACGCCGCCTCCGGGATCGCCACGCCGTACCAGTGCTCCAGCATGTGCAGGTCGTGCAGCAGCAGGAACAGCGGCAGCGCCGCGACACCGATCGGGAACAGCAGGCCGATGGTGAAGAACCCGTAGAAGGCCTCCCGGCCGCGGAAGCTGTAGCGCGAGAGCGCGTACGCCGCCATCGAGCCGACGCCGACCGCCACCGCGGTGGCGACCACCGCGATCAGCACGCTGTTGGCGATGTTGCGCCAGAACTGCGCGTCCTGCAGGACGCCGGTGTAGTTCGACCACACCCAGTGGTGCGGCACCATCCCGGCGGGATCCGAGTTCAGCTCCGCGTTGGTGCGGAAGCCCCCCAGGATCACGAACAGCAACGGCACCACGGTGAACCCGATGACGAGGATCGCCACCAGGTAGGCCACCCACGGGCGCCCGCCGCCGGGAGCGCCGCGCCGCCGGCGCCCGGGACCGGCCGCCTGGACCGCCGCCGTGTTCACAGCCGCCGACATGCCGTCACCCCACCACCCGGGTCAGTGCGCCCTCGGTGTCGCGGCGCAGGACGAAGCGCTGGTAGGCCAGCGCGAAGGCGAAGCAGATCATGAACAGGATCACGGCGACCGCGCTGGCGAAGCCGTACTGCTGCCGGCCGATGCCGAAGGTGTAGATGTAGGTCGCCATGGTGTTCGACGCCTCGGCCGGACCGCCGCCGGTCATGATCCACACCAGGTCGAACAGCTGGAGCGAGCCGATCACGGACAGGAAGATCCAGATCCGGATGGTCGGGCCCAGCAGCGGCAGCACGATGTACCGGCCGGCCTGCCAGGAACTCGCCCCGTCCAGCGCGGCCGCCTCGCGCAGCTCGAACGGGACCCCCTGCAGTCCCGCGAGCAGCAGGATGATGCCGAATCCGATGTACTTCCAGGTGATCACCACGAACAGGGTGTAGAGCACGAGGCTGGTGCTGCCCAGCCAGTCGTGCACCTGGCCGCCGAGGCCGAACGAGGTGAGCACCTGGTCGACGAAGCCGCTCGGCTGCAACAGCTGGTACCAGATCACGGCGGTGATCGCCTCGGAGAGCACATAGGGCGCGAACACCACCAGGCGCAGGAACGCGCGGCCCTTGAGCTTGCGGTTGAGCAGCATCGCCAGGCCGATGCTCAGCGGCAGCTGGATGACCAGCGAGAGCCCCACGATGATCAGGTTGTGCAGCACCGACTGCTGGAAGTTGTGGCCGGTCAGCGCGCTGGTGTAGTTCTGCAGGCCGACCGAGGTGAGCGCGCCGTAGCCGTTCCAGTCGTAGAAGCTGTAGTACGCGGCCAGCCCGATCGGCGCCAGCACGAAGCCGAGGAACAGCACCGTCGCCGGCGTCAGCAGCAGGATCAGTTCGAGTCGCTTGCGCCTGCCGGACGAGCGCCGCGCACCGGCCCGCCCGCTCCAGGGCGGCCGGGGGTCGAAGGGCTCGTCACCCGCCGCGGCGGGGACGGCCGAAACCGTCCCCGCCGCGGCATGTGCTTCGCCCATCACTTGCCGCCCGAACCGGCGTTCGTGACGCTCTGGACGATCGTCTGCGGCGTGCCCTTGCCGGCGAAGAAGTCGGCCACCGCGCTGTCGAGCGACTGGCCCACGTTCGTCGGGAAGGCGATGTCGAAGTACATCTGGATGTACGGCGCCTTCGCCGCGTACGCCGAGACGGTCTGCAGGTTCGGGTCCGTCAGCTTCGCGGCCGAGGCCGGGTTCGCCGGCAGCGCGATGCCCTTCGAGGCGATCGTGTCCTGCACCGCGGGGCTGGCCAGGTACTTCAGGAAGTCCGGGCACGCGGAGGTGGCGTTGGTCGTGCAGGAGAACCCGTCACCGCCGCCGAGGGCCACGGCCGGGTCGCCCGCGCCGCCGGTCACCGCCGGGAAGGGGAACCAGCCCAGCTGCGAGGTGAAGTTGCCCTTGGGCAGCAGGCCCTCCATCGTCGGCAGCTCCCAGTCGCCCTGCAGCTCCATCGCCGCCTTGCCGGAGGCCACCAGGCCGGCCGAGCTGCCCACGCCCTGCTGGGCCGGGGTGCCCAGGAACCCGGTCTGGAACGGGTTGGTGTTCAGGAACGTCTTGAGGTCGGTGCCCGCCTTGGTCCAGCACGGGTCGTCCAGCTTCAGGTCCTTCGAGGCCTGCTTGAGCACGTCGGTGGAGCACTCGCGCACCGCGAAGTAGTCCCAGTAGAACGCGTCGGGCCAGCGGTCCTTGCTGCCGATGCCGATCGGCGAGATGTTCCTGGCCTTGAGCTTGACCACGTCGGCGTTGAGCTCGTCCATCGTGGCCGGCGCGGCGGTGATGCCGGCCTGCGCGAACAGGTCCTTGCGGTACCAGAACCCGACGACGTGCAGGTCGTAGGGCACGCCGTACTGCTTGCCGTCGAACTGCCAGCCCTGGGCGGTCGCGCCCAGCTCGCTGATCCAGCTCGAGGTGGCGGAGGTCAGGTCCATCAGCTTGCCCGAGCTGACCTGGCTGGTCAGCTGGCCGCCGCCCCACTGCTGGAAGATGTCCGGCGGGTTCCCGCCGGCCAGGGCGGCCGGCACCTTCGTGGTGAATTGCTCGTTCTGGATCGGGTCGACCGTGAAGGTTACATTCGGGTGCGCCGAGTGGTAGGCGTTCGCGGCCTGCTGCCACAGGCTCTTGACCGGGTCGGTCGTCCCGTTGTGCCACCAGGTCAACTTGGCCGGCCCGGCGGCGGCCGTCGAACTGCCCGACGACCCGTTGTTCTTGCCGTTGCCGCTGCTGCTGCTGCACGCGGATGCCGTGAGCGCGAGTGCCGCTGTGAGCGCGACGGCTGCGGATGTGCGGATTCCAACCATGACTGGTCCATTCCTGACGTCTTCGGCCGAACTGGACCGGGCGGGGTGAGCCCAGGATGCCAGGGAGTTTGACCGCCGGAAGGATTCGTGTCAATCGTTGTCGATAACGTTTTACACCGCTATTCTGACCCGGTGCAGCCAAGCCCCCGTGTGACCATCCGCGACGTCGCCGCGCAGGCCGGCGTTTCGGTCGCCACCGTCTCCAAGGTGATCAACCAGCGCTACGGCGTGTCGGCGGACACGTTCGCGCGGGTGCGGGCCGTCATCGACGAGCTCGGCTACGAGGCGAGCCTGGTCGCGCAGAGCCTGCGCAACCACCGCACCAACGTCATCGGCATCCTGGTCGCCGACCTGGAGCCCTTCAGCACCGAACTGCTCAAGGGCGCCGGGGACGCGATCCGGGGCACCGGCTTCGAGCTGGTGGTCTACGCGGCCGGCGGGCGCACCGGCGACCACGTCGGCTGGGAGCGGCGGTACCTCTCGCGGCTGAGCGGCACGCTGGTGGACGGCGCCGTGCTGGTCACCCCGACCGTGGTGGACGTGCAGTACGGCGCGCCGGTGGTCGCGGTCGACCCGCACACCGGCTCGTCCGAACTGCCGACCGTCGACTCGGACAACCTGCGCGGCGCGCGGCTGGCCACCGAGCACCTGTTGGAGCTCGGGCACCGGCGCATCGCGCTGCTGGGCGGCCGTCCCGACCTGCAGTCGGCCCAACTGCGCGAGCAGGGCTACCGGGACGCGCTGGAGGCGGCGGGGGTGCCGGTGGACGAGGCGCTGATCCGCACCGGCGAGTACGACCCGCAGGTCTCGGCGGAGTCGGCGCGCCAATTGCTCAGCTCGGCCGACCGGCCCACCGCGGTGTTCGCCGCGAACGACCAGTCGGCGCTGGCGACCATCGAGGTGGCCGCCGGGCTGGGCCTGAGCGTGCCCGCGGACGTGTCGGTGGTCGGCTTCGACAACATCCCCGAGTCCGCGCTGTGCGATCCCCCGCTGACGACGGTGGAGCAGCCGATCCGCACGATGGGCCAGCGCGCGATCGAGATCCTGGTGCGGCTGATCCGGGGCGAGGTCCCCGAGCAGACGCACGTCACGCTCGCGACGAGGCTGGTCGTACGGCAGTCGACCCGCTCCGTCTGAAAGAACGTTTCGCACCCGGTGAAGGACGGGCCTTACGTGGCTATAGAGAATCAGGGCGCGCCCTCCCAGGCGGTGGCCGAGTTGTGGCGCGACCCAGCGGCCGACGCGCGCGAGCGTGTCAGTGATCTGATATCCCGGATGACGCTGCGCGAGAAGATCGCCCAGCTGTACGGGGTGTGGGTCGGCATCGACAGCGCGGGCGGCGACGTCGCCCCGCACCAGCACGAGCTGGCCGCGCTGCCCCAGCCGTGGGAGAGCGTGATCAGCTCCGGCATCGGACAGCTGACCCGGGCCTTCGGCACCGCGCCGGTCGAGCCGCTGGCCGGGGCGGGCGCGGTCGCCCGCAGCCAGCGCCAGATCGTGGCGGCCGGCCGGCTGGGCGTGCCGGCCGTGGTGCACGAGGAGATCCTGACCGGCCTGGCGGCCTGGCAGGCGACCGTCTACCCCTCGCCGCTGTGTTGGGGCGCGAGCTTCGACCCCGGGCTGGTGGAGCGGATGGGCGCGCGGATCGGCGGCACGCTGCGCTCCCTGGGCGTGCACCAGGGCCTGGCGCCGGTGCTCGACGTGACGCGCGACCTGCGCTGGGGCCGGGTCGAGGAGACCATCGCGGAGGACCCGTACCTGGTCGGCACGATCGGCGCCGCGTACGTGCGCGGCGTCGAGTCGGCGGGCGTGGTCTCGACGCTGAAGCACTTCGCCGGCTACTCGGCCTCCCGCGCCGGGCGCAACCTCGCGCCGGTGTCGGTCGGCGCGCGCGAGATCGCGGACGTGCTGCTGCCGCCGTTCGAGATGGCGCTGCGCGCGGGCGCCCGGTCGGTGATGAACTCGTACGCGGACCTCGACGGGCTGCCCGCGGCTGCGGATCCCGGCCTGTTCACCGATCTGCTGCGCGGTACGTACGGATTCACCGGCACGGTCGTCTCCGACTACTTCTCGGTGGCGTTCCTGCAGACGCTGCACAACGTGGCCGGTTCGCCGGGCGAGGCCGCCGCCCTCGCGCTGAACGCGGGCATCGACGTGGAGCTGCCGACCGTCAGCTGCTTCGGCGAGCCGCTGATCGAGGCGGTCGAGGCCGGGCGGGTCGAGGTCGCGCTGGTCGACCGGGCGCTGGAGCGGGTGCTGCGGCAGAAGTGCGAGCTGGGCCTGCTGGACGCGCACTGGTCGCCGGAGCCGGAGGTGCTGCGGCGCGGCGAGGCGGTGCTCGACGACGCGGAGTCGCGCGCGCTGGCCCGCGATCTCGCGCGGCGCTCGATCGTGTTGCTGCGCAACGAGGACGGCGCGCTGCCGCTCGCGCCGGGCGCGCGCGTCGCGGTCATCGGGCCGCGCGCGGACGAGTCCAGCGCGATGCTCGGCTGCTACTCGTTCCCGATGCACGTGGGCGTGCACCACCCGGACGTGCCGATGGGTGTCGAGGTGCCGACGGTGCTGGAGGCGCTGCGCGCGGACGAGGCCGGATATCAGCTCTCGTACGCGCAGGGCGTGCCGGTGCTCGGCGGCGGGGACGAGGGCATCGACGAGGCCGTGCGGGTCGCGGGCGAGGCGGACGTCGTGGTCGCGGTGCTCGGCGACAAGGCCGGCCTGTTCGGCCTCGGCACCTCGGGCGAGGGCTGCGACGCGGCCGACCTGCGGCTGCCGGGCCGCCAGGAGGAACTGCTCGAAGCGCTGGTCGCGACCGGGAAGCCGGTGGTACTGGTGCTGCTGGTCGGCCGGCCGTACGAGCTGTCCCGGCAGGTGGACCGGTTGGCGGCCGCCGTGTGCGGCTTCTTCCCGGGCGAGGAGGGCGCGACGGCGCTTGCTGACGTGCTGTCCGGCCGGGTGGACCCGTCCGGCCGGCTGCCGGTGGGCTTCCCGGCGGCGGGCTCGAATCAGCCCTCGACGTACCTTTCCGCGCCGCTGGGCCTGTCCGGCGGGGTCAGCAACATCGAGCAGGCGCCGCTGTTCGCGTTCGGCCACGGCCTGTCGTACCGGCCGGCGGCCTGGTTGGAGGTGACCGAGCCGGCGGCGCAGCACTGGCCGACGCACGGCGCGGTCACGCTCGCGGTCTCGCTGCGCAACGACGCGGACCGTGCCACGTCCGAGGTGGTGCAGGTCTACCTGCACGACCCGGTCGCCGAGGTGGCGCGCCCGGTGCAGAAGCTGATCGCCGCGCCGCGCGTGGACCTGGCTCCCGGCGAGGCGCGCACGGTCAGGATCGAGCTGCACGCGGATCTGACCTCGTACACGGGCCGGGCCGGGCGCCGGATCGTCGACGCCGGCGAGGTCGAGCTGCGCGTGGGCGCGTCGAGCGCCGACATCCGCGCCACGCTGCGCCTGACGATG
>JBOHCW010000171.1:0-6274 GCA_050725375.1 Actinocrinis sp.
GCCGCGAGCAGAGCGCCCGCCGCGGCGATCCCCGCCAGCCGGCGACGGGCCGGGTGCGGCCGTCGGTTCGCGGTGGTGCCGTTGGTGCTGTCGCGCATGTGCTCTCCTCAACGACGGAAAAGAAAGAACACACGGTCCTCCGCGCGCGCGACCCGCGGCTTCCGTTCGGCGGAAGGGATCGGCGGCGCACCTGACGCGGGATTGGACTAGACCATGTAGAGCACAGGTATAGTCCAATCCCGCCGCGCGGACAAGAGTCCGGCCAGTACGCGACCTGACCTCTGTCCGTTAGCGCGTCCACTCTAAATACACGCCGCCGATCTGTCGGCTCAGCAGAGTCGACAGTCGAACCGGCGATCGATTTCCCGGTCAGTACCCGATCAGTGCCGACGGCGCGGCTTGCGCGCCGAGGAGGCCAGGCGGGGTCCGCCGCGCGCGAGGACCGCGCCGGCGACCAGGAACACCACGCCGGCCGAGCCGACCGCGAAGGTCATCGGCAGCTGGTCGCTCACGGCGTCGGCGACCGGCTTGGACTTCGCGGTGGCCGAGCCGTACGCGGCGGACGCGAGCGCGCTCGGACTGTCCGAGGGCGGCATGAATCCGGCCTGCCACGAGGCGGCCGGCGGCTCGGCGATCATGTTTCCGTTCGGGGCCAGCGCGTTCACGCCGGCCTGCAGGGCCGTGAAGTTGAGCCCGGTGGCCGGGTTCGACGGCAGCAGTCCGTTGGCATCCGTCACACCGTCATACCGGAACGGGGTGAATCCGTTGGTCAGGTAGCGGCTGAGCGGCGCGTCGACGACGAAGCGTGCGTTGGTGCCCGGGTGCGACTCCTCGTAGTAGTCGAAGAGCGTGTGCCCCGCGTCGGCCCATCCGGCGAAGATCACGGTGTGGCTGGCGGACAGCAGGATGTCGCCCGGCAGCAGCTGGCCAGGGTCGATCACGTGCGAGACCGTGTTGAGGTTGCCCGTCCAGAAGTCGATGTCCTGGTCCAGACCCCAGACCATGGACACGTAACCGGAGCAGTCCTGCCTATACGTGCCGTTGTGGTCGGTCCACCACGCGACCTCGCTGTAGGGCACCTTCTCGGACAGCCAGGTCTGTGCCCTGAGCAGGATCTGCGCGCGTGAGATCGCGCCGTGCGGGAAACGCGTGCCCGTGTTGCCGGGAGGCGTTTCGAGGTACTGATACGCGTCCGGGCCGCTCGGCGAGTACACAGGCGGCGGCGGGGTGCTGCCGACACCGGGGTCGGTCACGGACGAGCCACCGGACGGCGGGTTGACCGGCGGCGCCGACGAGGTGCGCGGCGGCGTCGGCACCGTGGACGGCGAGCCCGTGGGCCCGGCGGGGGCCTTGGACGGCGTGCCGGGCGATCCGATGCCGACGTGGGTCCCACTCGGCGTGGGTGACGGCGTGGCCGAGGGCGAACTTGAACCGGACGGAGTCTGGCTCGGCGTGGCCGAGGGCGAGCTCGAATCGGACGGACTCTGGCTGGGCGATGCGGAGGGCGAGCAGTCCGGCGACGAAGTGGGAGAGGGTGACGACGAAGTGGGGGCCGGAGTCGTCGCGGTGGTGGAGAGGGACCCACTCGATGGGTTAGAGCCGGAGGCGCCGGTTCCGGCCGCCGATGCCAGCGTCGAATCGGAAGGAGTAGTCGCAGGCGAAGTCGAGGCGCCACAGGTCGGCGGATCGGGTGGGCTCGTGGCCGCCAAGCCTGGACTCGCGGGTATCGTCAACAGGGCGCCTAACGCCACCGTCCCGGTCGCCACCGCTCCTGCCACGGAGGCCGCCGAGCGGCCCCTTCGCACTTGCCTCGGCACCGTCAAAACCCCCAGCTGTTGTGGATCTTCCGTGCTCTTACGATCATCTGCCCGGCGCGGGCGTACCGTCCCACCGTAACGAATCTTCCTTCACCCGGGCACCCCCGGCTGGCGGGCTGATCGCCACCATCCTGCCCCTAGCCAGCCGACGGCAGTCGCACTACGTTGCGAAAAAGCTACGTCGGGAAGGGGAACACTCGGTGGCGGGCGGGGCGGCTGCGTACGGCGCGACGGAGGGCAGCGATACCGCGCAATCGGCCGGACGGGGGTGGTCGGACGCGGTCTACGGCCTGGATCTGCCCAGGCTGACGCGATATCTGGCGGTAAGGCTGCCGGGCTCGGTGCGGCCGCCGCTCCAGGCGATGCCACTGCCGGGCGGCCGGTCGAACCTGACATACGAGCTCTGCGACGCGGACGGGCGGGTGTTCGTGCTGCGCCGTCCGCCACTGCCCGTTGGGGCGGGAAACCAGGTACCGGTTCCAGCGACGCTTGCCCCGCCGGCCCCCGGCGTCGGGCGCGGCGACGTACGCCGCGAGTACCAGGTGATCAGGGCGCTGTTCCAGGCCAACGGACGCGGCGGACGGGTGCCGGTCGCGGAGCCCTTCCTGCTGTGTCAGGACACCTCAGTGATCGGCGCACCGTTCTTCGTGACGGCTAAGGTCGCAGGGACCGTGTACCGCACGGAGAAGCAGTGTGCAGCGCTCAGCGTGTCTCAGGCACGCTCGCTCGCACACGGTCTGATCGACACGCTGTGCGCCTTACACCAACTCGACGTGCGTGCGACCGGCCTCGCCGACTTCGCGCGCACGGACCAGTTCCTCATCCGTCAGGTGGACCGCTGGGACCGGCTGCACGCGGCGTCCGCGAGCCGTGAGGTGCCCAAACTGTCCAAGCTCGCTGCCGGGCTGCGCGCGGGCGTACCGGCGGGCGACCGCGTGGCCATCCTGCACGGCGACTACCGCCTGGAGAACGTCGTCGTCTCGACCAGCTCGCCGGGCCGGATCGCCGGGATCATCGACTGGGAGGCGGCGGCCCTCGGCGACCCGGTGGTCGATCTCGGCCTGCTGCTGACGTTCTGGGAGGGCTCCGGCGCGCCGCACAAGCCGATCGCGAGCGCGCACACCACCGCACGCGGCTTCCCGACCGTCCGCCAGATGGCCGAACGGTACGCGCTGAAGACGGGCTTCGACCTGTCACGCGTCGGCTGGTACATCGCGCTCAACCACTACCGCGTCGCCGGGATGCTTGAGGCACTGCATTACCGGACGCTGCACGGCCTACCGGTCGCGGACGGACTGAACTCGGCCGGCTCGTGGGTAACCGACGTCGTCGACAGCGGACTAGCGGCGCTGCGCGACGAGTTCTGAACACGCCGCGCAACACCACACCGGCTGCCTACTGCCTACTGCAGATAACCCTCGACCTCACGCACCGGCCGCACCGCCTCGGCGTCGGTCGCACCCGCCCGGAAGCGGCGGATCTGGTCCCACAGCTGGTCCAGCTCGACCTCCAGGGCCTTGAGCCGGGTGCGCTCCTCGGTGTCGAGGCCGTGCACCTCGACCGACTTGATGCGCAGGCGGTGCTGTTCCGCCTCCACCTCGGCGATCCTCGACTGGACTTCACGCTCGGTTTCCATGGCGCTGTCCTCTCCGCCCTGCGGCCGACGGGCCGTCTACGGTAACCAGGACACCACAAGGCGGCTGCGCGCGCACAGGATCGCGTCCCAAACTGTGAAACCGGTCACATCTGACGCTCCATCACGCTCACGTCCCGCGCGGCGGTCAGACTACGGTTCGACAGCGGGGCAGGTCTTTCTATATATACGAGTGCTGATTGTTCGGCGCAGCAGCAGGACCGAGGAGACGTGACCGCCGTGACCCCCGAGCCAGCCGTACCCAGACCCCGCACGGCCGGCGCCGTCCCGCCCACGGCCCCCGGCACCGCGGCCGTGATCCAACCCGGCACGGGCGTCCCCGCCCCCTCGGCGACCGCGCACGCGAACAGCCTCGCCGCCGGCCCCGCCGCGCTCGCCCCGCGCCTGGCCCCGAACCGCGACCGCGGCACCGTCGCGGTGATCCTCTTCCAGAACTCGCCGCTTTTCGAGAGCGCCATCCCGCTGTCCGTGTTCGGCGTGGACCGGCGCGGCCAGGGCCTGCCGTACTACCGGCTGCTCGCCTGCATGGGCGAGGCCGGACCGCTGCCGACCACCGGCGGCATCCTGATGGCCACGCCGTACGGCCTGGCCGCCGCGGACGCGGCCGGCACGATCATCATCCCGGCCTGGCGCGCCCCGGCCGAGCGTCCGCCGGAGCCGGCGTTGGCGACTTTGCGCCGAGCTGCGAAGGAGGGCGCACGGATCGTCGGCCTCGATCTGGGCGTCTTTGTCCTGGCTTCGGCCGGGTTGCTCGACGACCGCTCGGCGACGACGCACTGGATGTACGCGCCCGCCTTATCGCGGCGGCATCCGCGGATAAGAGTTCAGCCGCGCGAGCTGTGCGTGGACACCGGGCAGTTCATCACCGGCGCCGGCGCGGCCGCGGGCTTCGACGCGTGCCTGCACATCGTGCGTCGCGACCACGGCCCCCAGTCCGCCGCGAGCCTTGCCCGCCGCCTGGTCTTCCCGATCGGCCGACGCGGCGGCCAGGCGCCGTACTTCGACGCCGAACTGCCCGAGGAGTTGCTCGGCGACCCCATCGCCGAGGCGATGGCCTGGGCACTCGACCACCTGACCGAGCCGTTCGACGTGGACGCGATGGCCGAGCGCGCGTCGCTCTCCCGCCGCTCCTTCGACCGCAGGTTCCGCTCGGCGACCGGCTCCGCGCCGCTGCAGTGGCTCAACGCGCAGCGGGTGATGTACGCGCAGCGGATGCTGGAGTCGACGGACCTGCCGATGGACCAGGTGGCCCTGCGCAGCGGCTTCGGCTCGCTGGTGGCGATGCGCGGCCACTTCCGCCGCCACCTGTCCACGTCCCCGACCGCGTACCGGCAGAGTTTCCGCGGCACTCTGGCGGACGGTGACGAGCAACCGGCCGGTTTCGGGGTGCCCGAGAGTGTGTGACCGCGGCGGCCGATACGCTGAACGGCATGAACGGCATCAACGACCGGCTCGTGTGGATCGACTGCGAGATGACCGGCCTGGACCTGTCCCGCGACGCGCTCATCGAGGTCGCCGCGCTCGTCACCGACTCCGAGCTCAACGTGCTCGGTGACGGCGTCGACGTGGTGATCAAGCCCCCGGCCGAGGCCGTCGAGCAGATGCTCCCCATCGTCCGCGAGATGCACACCACCTCCGGTCTGCTCGACGAGCTCGAAGGCGGCGTCGGCATGGCCGAGGCCCAGCAGCGCGTGTTCGACTACATCCGCGAGCACGCCCCCGAGCCGCGCAAGGCCCCCCTGGCCGGCAACACGGTCGGCACCGACCGCGGTTTCCTGGCCCGCGACATGCCGGACCTGGAAGGCCACCTGCACTACCGCATCGTCGACGTGTCCAGCATCAAGGAACTGGTGCGCCGCTGGTACCCGCGGGTCTACTTCCAGGCGCCGCCCAAGACCGGCAACCACCGCGCCCTGGGCGACATCAAGGACTCGATCGAGGAACTGCGCTACTACCGCGCCACGGTGTTCGTCCCCCGCCCCGGCCCCGACTCGGAGACCGCCCGCGCCGCCGCCGCCCACCTCGGCGCAGGCACAGGCACAGGAGAAGCAGGCACAGGCGCGAACACGCGCGCAGGCACGCCCACCGCTCCCCCCGCCTAATGCGTTTCGGACCACCCCCGCGGTTCCGCTACACTCTTCGAAGCAACACAGCAGCGCCATGGTGGGTGTAGCTCAGGTGGCAGAGCGCCAGGTTGTGGTCCTGGATGTCGTGGGTTCAAGTCCCATCACTCACCCCGAAGATCGGCCCTCCCGCAGCACCGCGGGAGGGCCGATCGCGTTGTACGCACACTCCCACACCCACCCCGGCATCCACCACTTGTGAAGCCCTGACCTGCACAAACGCCGATCCACCAGAATCGATTTCAACTGCGCCTCGATCTACGGTAATCTTTCCCACGCAACGCGCCGTTAGCTCAATAGGCAGAGCAGCTGACTCTTAATCAGCGGGTTCGGGGTTCAAGTCCCTGACGGCGCACCAAGCGAACAACCCGGGCGCACATCATGTGACCTGGGTTTTCGCGTTCTCTGGCATTGATTCGCCGCTCCAGTTTCGGACGTTTTCGTCCCACAATATGGTCGGTTGGCGAGCGTTTGGCGAGCGCCAGGACATGATCAGTTCCGCGGGATTATCGCGGAACATTGATTCACCCGCCGCCCGTGACGGTTTGTGATGCCCTCTGATGACAGGTGCCGACGTCCGCCGTGGTCGTGTCGCCCGCCCCCGCTACCCTGGAAAGGTTGAGCGTCGGCGCGAGTCAGACAACTGATGAGTCGGCCTGGGGCGCGGTTCCGGGGTCGCT
>JBOHCW010000172.1:0-4645 GCA_050725375.1 Actinocrinis sp.
CATCGACACGATGCCAGGCCGCCGCGTTCCCAATCCGGTCTCCGGATCGGTTCAGTGCGGGCCTCGCGGCGACGGGCGACCGGCCGGGCCGGCGTGTGGACTGACCCGGATCGGCACGGAGCGCTGCGCCCTGCCCGCGCCCGCGGTCGTATCGGAGCCGTCCGATCCGGTGGCACCGGCGACGCGTTCGGCCAGCAGGTTCTTCGCGTCCGGCATGCCCAGTTCCGCGAACAGGTCGCGCGCGGCCAGCCAGTGGGGCATCGCGGCCTCATGGCCGTCGCAGCGGCGTACCGCGTCACCGAGTGCGCGCATCGCCTGGGCCTTCGCCTGGCGGTAGCCGGTCTCGGCGCCGAGGGCCACCGCGTGCTCAGCGTGCTGACGTGCCCGGTCCGCGTTGCCCAGGGCCAGATTCGTCTCGGCCAGCTCGACCAGCGCCCTCGGTTCGAAGACGCGGCAGCCTCGTTCGTGGCTGATCGCGAGGGCCCGCTGCGCGTGGTGCAGCGACTCGTCCAGCGCGCCGAGTGCCCGGCGGGCGGAGGCGCAGCCGATGAGGCCGCACAGTTCGTGGTCTGAGTCGCCAAAGCCGATCGCCTTGCGCAGCACGTCCTCGTAGTACTCCAGGGCGCGTTCGTAATCGTGTTCGCCCTCGAAGATCAGACCCCAGGCGAACGCCGTCTGGGTGACCGCGCGCGGCGTGCCGGCCTGCGCGCCGAGCGACTCGGCCAACGCGGCGTGGTAACGCGCCTTCCCGAAGTCGCCGCGCGCGCAGTGCAGGGCGACCAGGTCGCAGTGCGCCAGGCGCGCGGTACGGGTCTCGCCGTTGGATTCGGCCAATTCGAGGGCCTCGTCGAGCAGGCGTTGCGACCGGGCGAAGTCGCCGGCGTGCCAGAGCGCGTATCCGAGGGCGCACAGGCTCTGCGCCCGCGCCCCGGCGAACCCCAGCGCGACCCGGGACGCGTCGTAGCGGGTCAGCAGCCTGACGGCCTCGTCTAGCGGGCCGGCGTCGCAGCACACGAGTCCGAGATTTCCGGTCGCGCGCGCCTCGCCGTACTTCTGGCCACAGGAGCGGTACAACTCGATGCTCCGCTTGAAGCGGGAGCGCGCCGAATCCAGCTCGCCGCGGTCGAAGTGGCCGAGCCCGAGCCGCATCAGCGCGGTGGCCATCCCGGCCGGCCAGCCGGCGTCGCGGGCGGCGTCGTGCGCGCGCAGATAGTGGTCGCCCGCGATCCCGATCTCGCTGCGCAGCTGGGCGACGTCGCCGAGCAGCAGGTTCAGCGCGGACTCGCCGACCGAGTCGCCGCGGCGCGAGAGCGCGAGCTCGGCCGAGGCGACCGCGGCGAACAGGTCCGAGTGCAGTTCGGCGGCGTAGAAGTGCGGCCGCAGCGCCCAGGTGGCGCGCCAGGCGGCCTCCTGAGGACCGGCGTGTGCAGCGTGCGCGATCACGGCCATCGCGTTGCGGTGCTCGCAGCGCAGCCAGGCCATCGCGTCCGAGGTCTCGTCGAAGGACCCGCCGAAACCGGACCCCGCCGCGCGCCCCTGCTCCTCGTCCGGCTCGGGCAGCCGGTCGCGGTCCGGGTAGACGCGGTCGACGGCCTGTTCGATCCCGGCCCCATACCAGGCGGCCAGGCGGGCGAACGCCGCGTGCCGCCGCGCGTCGTCGTCCTCGGCGCGGGCCAGTTCGCCGGCGTAGTCGCGCAGCAGGTCGTGGCAGTCGTACCGGCCGGGCAGGTGCGCGGTGATCAGATGCGCGGCGGCGAGCCGGTCGAGCACGGCGGCGGCCTCGTCCGCGTCCACGCCGAGCAGCGCCGCGGCCGACTGCGCGGTCAGGTCCACCTCGGGCAGCGCGCCGATGGTCCGGAACAGGCGGCGCGCCTCGTCGTCCAGCCGCACATAGGAGAGGTCGAACACGGCACGCAGCTGGCTCGACTCGTCGCCGCCGAGCGCCAGCGAGTCGAGCCGGACCCCGCCGGTCAGCCGGGAGACGAACCCGCCGATCGAGCGCTCCGGCCGGATCACCAGCTGGGCGGCGGCGATCCGCAGCGCCAGCGGCAGCCCGGCGCAGGCGCGCACGAGTTGCAGCACGGCCTCGGGCTCGTCCGCGACCCGCGCCGCGCCGAGCACGCACGCGAGCAGTTCGGCGCTCTCCTTCTCGCTGAGCACGTCGAGTCCGACCGGGTGCGCGCCGTCGAGGGCGACCAGGCCGTCGAGCCGGTCGCGGCTGGTGACCAGGACCCGGCTGGTCTCGGCGCCGGGCAGCAGCGGCCGAACCTGCGCGGGGTCGGCCGCGTTGTCCAGGACGACCAGGACCCGCCGGTTCACCAGCAGCGAGCGGTACAGCGCACCGGCCTCGTCCAGGTCGACCGGCACGCTGCCGCCGGGCACGCCGAGCGCGCGCAGGAACCGGCCTAGCACATCGGCGGGCCGCTCGGGCGGCGCGGCGGAGAAGCCGTGCAGGTTGGCGTAGAGCTGGCCGTCGGGGAACCGCGCCGCCACGCGGTGAGCCCAGTGCACGGCCAGCGACGTCTTGCCGATACCGCCGGCGCCTGTGACGACAGCGATGCGGTGCAGCGCACCGGTGCCTGTAGCTGCACCGGCGGCGGACGCGTCGCGCATGAGGACGTCAAGGCGGGATAGGGCGGCGGAGCGGCCAGTGAACACGTACGTGTCGGCGGGCAGCTGCGCCGGGACGAGCACGTCGGTCCGCACCGTCGGCTGCTGAGACTCACCGCCGGCCGGCCCGCTCCCGACCGGCTCATTCTGCTCGACCGGCGCCGCGACCTCCTGCCGCAGCACGCGGGTGAGCACCTGGCTCAGTGCCCTGCCGGGATCGGCGCCCATCTCGTCGCGCAGCCGCAGGCGCAGCCGCTCGTACGCGTCGAGCGCGTCGGCCTGCCGGCCGGTGGCGGCGAGGGCCTCGATCCAGCCGCCGACGACCCGCTCGTCCAGCGGATACTCCTCGACCAGCGCACTGAGCGCGTGCACCGCCTGCTCGGCCTGGCCGCTGCCGAGCAGGGCGCGGGCGAAGTCGACGACGACGGTGACCCGGCGCAGTTCCAGCCGGACCACCGCGGGCTGGTTCGCGCTGCCGTCCGGCACGTCGGCGAGTGCCGGTCCGCGCCACAGTGCGAGCGCGGCGCCCAGCGCCTCTGCCTTCGCGGCGGCGTCCAGCGGTTCGGCCGCCTCGGCCAAGCGCACGAACCGGTCCGCGTCCACCTCGCCTTCAGGCAGGTCGAGTGCGTAACCGGTCGTGGTGCGTGTAATGGACACGCGGCCGTTCGTCGTGCTGCGTAGCCATTGGCGCAGCCGGTGGATGTTGACGGTGAGCGTCGAGTCCGTCGAGCGCGCGTCGCGCGAGCCCCAGACCGTTTCGAACAGCTCGCCGGCCGACAGCCCGCCCGGTCCGGCCAGGGCGAGCGCCGCGAGAACCGCGCGCAGGATGTTGGATGTGGGCGCGAGCGGCCGCCCGACCGGTCCGACCCCGACCGGACCGAGTACAAGCACGTCCATACCCGCGCGCTCGTCGTGGATATCGGGCTCTGTCGTCTGGGGCTCTGTCGTCTCGGGCTCTGTGTCGCTGGCTTCCCCGTCTTCAGCGGCCATGCGGGCATGCTACGCCCGCGTGCGCTGGTGTGGCATGCGTCGGTGTGGCATGCCCCGTGCTCACGCCACACCGACGCCCTGGACAAAGCCTGCCCGGCGCCGCCTACATCTCGCCTACACGCTGTATCGCGCAGCTGGCCGAAGGTAACCGCAGGATGAAATTCAAGTAGCGACGAGTAAGCCGGCAAACGCTGCCAGGATGACTTGCATGACCACGAATGACGCGCGGCCGCGCATCCGCCTTTTCCGGCCGGACGACCGCGACGCGATGGCCGATATCTGTATGCGGACGGCGGAAGTCGGCGGCGACGCACGTCACCTGTACAAGGATCAGGACCTGATGCCGGACATCTTCGCGCTGCCCTACGCCTATCTGGAGCCGGATCTGGCCTTTGTGCTCGATGACGGCGGGCGCGCGGTCGGCTACGTCGTGGCCGCGTCGGACACGCCGCGGTTCGTGAAGGAGTTCCGGGAGCGCTGGCTGCCGTTGGTGGCCGAACGCCACCCCGCGCCGAAGGGCGAGCCGGCGACGAGCGACGAGCAGATGGCCGCGCTGCTGCACTGGCCGGAGCGGATGATCGTGCCGCAGATCGCCGACTACCCTGCGCACCTGCACGTCGATCTGCTGCCGGACTATCAGGGGCGCGGTTACGGCCGCAGGCTCATGTTCACCCTGTTCGACGTGTTGGCGCGGGCGGGCGCCCCACGGGTGCACCTGGCGATGGTGACGGCGAACACGAAGGCGCGCGCGTTCTACGACCGGATCGGCTTCCGCGTGTTGGACGTGCCGGATCCGGGCGTACTCACGTTCCTCGGCCGCGAGACGGCGCTGACGCCGCCCGAGCGGACGCGCCTCGCCGAGTAGCGTTGTTCGGTTGTCGGCACTGAGCAGTCGGCACAGAGCAGTCGGCAATGCGAAGCCGGCGCTGAGAAGTCCGCGCTCAGAAGTCGATCCGCATCACCCTCCGGCGCAGCGTGGGCCTGCTGACCTCCTTGAACCCGGCGGCGGCGAAGGCGCTGCGGTGGCCGACGTACAGCTCGCCCC
>JBOHCW010000173.1:0-5523 GCA_050725375.1 Actinocrinis sp.
GCCGATTTCCCCGGGACTGCCCAAGCCTGACCGACTATCTGACTCGCCACCTGAATCACTGCCCGACTCACTGCCTGGCCCGCTTGCCGACTCACTGGCCGCCTCAGCGCCCGGCCTGGCGACTGACTTTTCACCGGACGCGCCGCCCGGCCGCTCGCCGATACCGATCTGCGGCCCGATCGCCGTCCGAACACTGGCGGCCCGGCAGAGTCTGCGCAGGACGGTGGTGCGGCGCCTTCCGGCCTTGATGCGCGGTGTCGGGTTCCGGCGCTACTGGATCGGGCAGACGATCTCGATCACCGGCGATCAGATCACCGGGATCGCACTGCCGCTGGTCGCGGTGCTGATCCTGCACGTGCGTGCCGCGCAGATGGGGGTGCTGACGGCGCTGGTGTGGCTGCCGAGCCTGCTGTTCGCGATGTCGGCCGGTGTACTGGTGGACCGGCGTGCACGCCGGCGCGTGACGATGATCGCGGCGGACGTGGGGCGGGCCGCGGTGATGGCGAGCATTCCGATCGCGTACGTCTTCGGCGTGCTGACCATGTGGCAGCTGTACGTCGTGGCGTTCTGCGCGGGGACACTCAGCGTGCTGTTCATGGTCTGCGATCCGGCGGTGTTCGTCGGGCTCGTGCCGGAGAAACAGTATGTCGACGGCAACAGTCTGCTGTTCGGCAGCCGCGCGCTCGCCTCGATCGTCGGGCCGAGCGCGGGCGGGCTGCTGGTTCAGGCGCTGACCGCGCCGGCGGCGATCCTGTTCGACGCGGTGTCGTTCCTCGGCTCGGCGTTCGAGCTCAGCCGCATCCGCACGCCGGAGGCGCCCCCGATCGCGGCCGAACGCGGGGCGTTCACCGCGGGAATGCGGTTCATCCGGCACTCGCCGGTGGTCGGGCCGTCGCTGGCCTCGATCTCGGTGGTCAACTTCTTCAACTTCATGTTCCTGACCCTGAACGTGCTGTACGCCACCACGTACCTGCACGTCGTACCGGGCGTGCTCGGGCTGGTGTTCGGCGCGGGCGCGGTCGGCGGGCTGCTCGGCGCGGCGGTCACCAAGCGGCTGGCGATCCAGCTCGGCGTCGGCAAGGTCAACCTGCTCGGGCTGATCGCGTTCACCGCGCCGCTGGTGCTGGTGCCGGCGGCGGGCGGCTCGCGGCCGGTCGTCCTGGGCATGCTGTTCACCGCCCAGTTCATCTCCGGATTCGGCGTGATGGCGCTGGACATCACCGCGGCGTCGATCTACGCGACCGTGGTGCCGAACGCCCTGCGCTCGCGGGTCAGCGGCGCGTTCCAATCCGTGAACTACGGGACGCGGCCGGTCGGCGCACTGGTCGGCGGGTCGCTGGGCGCGATGGTGGGCGTGCGCACGACCCTGTGGATCGCGACGATCGGCGGGGCGCTCGGATTCCTGATCATGCTGCCGTCGGGCGTGCCGAGATACCGGATCGCAGATGACTCATAGGCGGTCGGTCGGGCGCCGTAGACCGTGAACCGTCAGCCACGATGGGTGAGCCGTGACCGTGAACCGTGTGGCGCGAGCGAACTCATCGTCCTCCCGCGCCGCACCGCACAGCCAGCCCAGCACGCTCTAAGCCTGCGTCTCTGTGTTCTTACTTGGTGCGAACGGTCTTGAGCGCGCCGGTCCAGGCCTCAAGCTGGTCGAACATGGTCGTCGCGGCGTCGTCGTGCAGCGCGGCGGGCTTGAAGGTCTTGTAGTTCTCGAAGTCGCCGTGCAGCGAGAAGGACAGTTGCTGGCGTACGTGCGCGACCTGCAGCTCGCTGAGGATGCCGCGCAGGTGCTCGACCGCGCGGGCGCCGCCGAGCGCGCCGTAGGAGACCAGCGCCGCGGCCTTGTTGTTCCACTCCTTGTTCAGATAGTCGATGGCGTTCTTGAGCACGCCCGAGGTGGAGTGGTTGTACTCGGGCGAGACGAAGACGAAGCCGTCGTACTCGGCGATCTTCGCCGCCCAAGCCTTGGTGTGCTCGCCCGCGTACTGGCCCCGGGACGCCGGCACCGCCTCGTCCAGGTGCGGCAGCGGGAAGTCGACCAGGTCGACCAGCTCGTACTTGGCCTCGGTGCGCGCGGCGGCCCGCTCCAGCACCCAGTCGGCCACGACCTTGCCGTTGCGGCCCGGGCGGGTGCTGCCCAGGATGATCGCTATCTTCAGCTCGCTCATCGGAACCTCTCTCGGTACTGCTCTCGGCACTGCGCAATGATCACTTGAATCTTCACGTAAAACCTAGCCCAGATTGAGATGAATGTTCAAGTGACCTGGTGGCGGGCACGCGCGGAACCTCGGGCTCGGCTGCCCGAACGTGCCTCGCGCGAGCGGCCGTTCGCTCCGACCTGCGCGCTCGGCACGCCACTGACGTGCGAGTCGTGGGTACGATCGAAGAATGTCCATCCCGAGTCGGCAACGTCCGGCCGAGTCCGTCGCACCGGCTGAAGCGCCTGTCGCATGCACTGAAACAGGCGGGGGCACGGCCGACGATCCGCGCTGGCTCACGCCCGACCAACTGGCGGCGTGGCAGTCGCTCGCCCACATGCTCGCGCGCCTGCCCGCCGCGCTGGAGCAGCAACTGCAGTGCGACTCGCAGCTGAGCTACGTCGAGTACTACGTCCTGGCCAGCCTGTCCGACCAGGCCGACCGCACGATGCGGATGAGCGGCCTCGCGGTCCTGGCCAACTCAGAGCTCTCACGCCTCTCGCACCTGATGGGCCGTCTGGAGAAGCGCGGCTTCGTGCGCCGCGCCCCCGACCCGACCGACGGCCGCTACACGAACGCCATCCTGACCGACGCGGGGTACGCGCACCTCGTGAAATCAGCACCCGGACACGTCGCCCGGGTCCGAGAACTGATCATCGACGTCCTCGACCCGGACGCGCTGTGCTCGCTGCGTTCCTGCTCGGACCAGATCGTCGCCCGGATCGACGAAGAGGTCCGCGGCCCGGGCAAGCCGCCAAGCTGTCCGTAGCCGGTGCGGAAAGGGCCACGCAGGGGAGCGGGATCTGGACATCGCCGCCGGACGTACGCACAAATTGAGACGCTGTCTTCCGCCACCGGCGACCGTCTGTCGGTCCGCATGCATGACCCGTCCGCGGGCTGGGGCGGACTTGCGATGCTCTTCGCGCCCGTCTACATCCACTTCGTGAGCTCTGCGGCGCTCAAAGTCGCGGTGGTGGTCACCTGCTGCGGCGTGCTCCTGTGGATCGCCGTCGGACACGGCGCGGCGTGCGACAAGCTGCTCTGGATATGCGCATGCGTATTTACCGGCTTCGGCTTCGTCGCCTACGTGGTTCTTAACCCGCTGGCCAAGGCACATCGTAAACGACAGCCGTCCGTCGCTTGCCTTGACACTGGTGGCAACGTTTAACGTCAAGTATCGACCCCGCATCCCGCACAGGAGGACCGATGCTCATCGGCGAGTTGGCCCGCCGCGCCGGGACCAGCGCGCGCACGCTGCGGTACTACGAATCGCACGGGCTCGTGCGGGCCGGGCGCGGGCCGAACGGGTATCGGACGTTCGCGTCGGCGGAAGTCCGCATTGTCCGCGAAATCCGGACACTGCTCGACGTCGGGTTCGACCTCGACGAGATCCGGCCCTTCGTCGCCTGCCTGCGCGCCGGCAACGCGACCGGCGACGTGTGCCCGGACTCGGTCGCCGTCCTGCGGCGTAAGTTGGCTGACATCGAGGACTGCATCGACGAACTGGGCACAGTCCGCCGTCGCCTACAGGGCCAGCTCACGCGCGCAGTCGCCGAACGGGTCGCGGCGTGCTCGACCTGCACTGCGGCCGACTGGGACGAGTCCTGCGATCCGTCCGGGCCATCCGTGCCAGATCCGACAAGGGAGCGGTAGTGCGTTTCGCAGTCAGCTACAACACAGCCATGCACGGCGTGGATCCGGACTCCATCGCAGCGTTCGCACAGCACGCCGAGGCTTGCGGCTTCGAGGCCTTATACGTGCCTGAGCACGTCGTGCTGTACCCGGGCGCCACGATCGGCTCGATGGCCCTGCCACCGGCGCTGCCGTACGCAGACCCCTTGGAACTGCTCACGTTCGTGGCCGCCGCGACCTCGCGCATCCTGCTCGGCACCGGCGTGCTGCTACTTCCGTACCAGCATCCTGTCCTGCTCGCGAAGCGGCTGGCGACCGTGGACGTGTTGTCGAAGGGCCGAATGCGGCTGCTGACGGTCGGCGTCGGCGCGCTGTCCGGTGAGGCGGCCGCGGTCGGCGTCGACTTCGCCACGCGCGGGCGGCGCGCCGACGAGGCCATCGACGTGCTGCGTCTGCTGTGGGCCGGCGATGAGAACGGAGTCAGCTACCAGGGCGAGTTCTTCGCGTTCGACAACCTGGTCAGCTACCCCAAGCCGCACGGCGCGACGACCCTGCCGATCCACGTCGGCGGATCCAGTCGGGCCGCCGCGCGCCGGGCCGGCCGTCGCGGCGACGGCTACTTCCCAGGCGGCAGGCTCACGCCGGACGAGCGTCGCGAGCAACTGGACGTCGCACGCGCCGCCGCGCGTGACGCGGGCCGTGATCCGTCCGCGATCGAGTACACGCGCTGGGGTTCGATCGACATGACGGCCGAGCAGGTCGAGCAGTACGCGGAGCAGGGCGTGACGCGCCTCGTCGTCGGCGCGACGGCGATGGACCCGGACGCGCAGCGCGAGCAACTGGAGGCCTTCGCGGGCAGCTTCGGGCTCGGCCCGGCGTGACGCGGCGCGCTCGGGGTAGGGCACTCGAGAGCAGCCTCGCGACGAGCACCGGAAAGGGCCTGACGAGCCGTGGAATTCGTAGACGCCGTACGTAAACGCAAGATGGTCCGGTCGTTTACCGACGAACCGGTCGACCCCGAAACCGTGCGCCGCATCATGGAGTCCGCGCGGCGCGGACCGAGCGCGGGCTTCAGCCAGGGCATCGAGTTCGTGATCGTCACCGACGACGAGACGCGCCGGAAGATCGCCGCGCCCTCGGACGAGACCTTCGCCACGTCGGGTCACCACAACTTCGTCGCCCAGGCTCCCGTGCACGTCGTGGTCTGCGTGAGCCCCGAGGCGTACCGCGCGCGCTACCGCGAGCCCGACAAGATGAAGGTCGTCGCGGACATGAGCGACGACGAACTGTGGGCTGTCCCGTACTGGTATGTCGACGGCGGCGCCGCGATGCAGCTGTTGCTGATGGCCGCCGTCGACGAGGGCATCGCCGCGGCGTTCGTAGGCGGTGACGGCGAGATGTTGCGCGAACTGCTGTCCATTCCCGCGGACTTCACCCCGATCGGCGTCGCACTGCTCGGCCACGCGGCGGCGGACGCCGCACAGTTCGGCGACGTGAGCGCGAAGAAGATCGCGCGACGCCCCTACGAGGAAGTCGTGCACGAGGGCACCTGGTGACACGTGCAATCGGGCCTGACAACGCTTGCCTGACAACGCTCGTGCCGCGATCTGGGGTTTCGGATCGATTGTCTGATCGATGAGTATCCTCCTCGTTGAGGTGTTCGACTATCAGCAGCCTGTCGCCAAAGTGC
>JBOHCW010000174.1:0-9450 GCA_050725375.1 Actinocrinis sp.
GGCGGGCACGGCCACGGCCCAGTCGGCGGCCAGGATGCGCGGCAGCGCGTCGGTCAGCAGGCTCAGGGCGGCGCGCGGGTCGGCGGCGACGCGGCCGAGCAGGTCGAGGTCGGGGAACGCTCCGGGCACCTCCCCGGAGGGCCGTATCCCCTCGACGGTGACCCCGGCCAGCCCGCGCAGCGCGCGTTCGAGCCGTTCGCGCTGCTGTTCGCGCGGCAGGAAAACGGTGATCTCGTCCAGGGCGCGCCCGGTCTCCCGGCTCAGGACGCTGAGCTGCACGATGTCGGCCCCGCAGGCCCCCAGTTCGCGGGTGACCTGGCCCAGGGCGCCGGGCCGGTCCGCCACCCAGACTCGCAGCCGCAGCAGCACGCCGCCTCCCTCTCACTGGTCGTGCGTCGCGTGGCTCTCACGCGCGCGGGGCCCGCGTGGATCATCTCTCGCAGTCTCGCCAACCGCTGTTTCTTGGCGGTTGCGGGCGTGTCACGCCCGTGCGCGCCGCCGCGCGCCGCGCCGGATCAGGCAGGCGGCGCCGTACGCGGCGGCGAACAGCAGCCCGGTGGGCAGTTCGTGCGAGAGGAACCGGTGTGGGGCCTCGTCCTGGATGCGGCCGTGGAAGTCGTCGACGGCCTTCGGGAACGGCGAGCGCCCGAACGCCAGCCGCGCCGGCTTGTCCAGGTCCGGCAGCGCGGCCCCGACCATCCCGGCGACCACGGCCGCGCGCTGGTCCCGGGGCGCGAGCGCGGCGGCGGCGGCCATCACGGCCAGGCCGCTGAGCCCGTCGGCGACCGCGACGCGCAGGAAGTGCCGGTCGCTGTCCCACTTGCCCCAGTGCGGGGCGGCGTCGAGCGCGAAGTGCGAGGCGACCCCGAGCGGCAGCGCGGCCTGCGCCCTGCCGGTCGCGGCGCCCAGCAGCGCTCCTGACAACACGTGGATGGTGATCAGCATGCGGGCCTCTCGCGGTCGGGTCTGCGATCCGGGCTTGGACGGCGTCCGTCGGCACGTTCGAGGTGAGCGGCGCCTTCTCCAGCGTAAAAGAATCACACGATCGTGTGATCATCCGCCTGTTCGCGTCGCACGCCCTTGCGCACTGCCACTGTGGCGCCAATCGGGTCCGTACGGGCGAAAGCGCCTTCCACACGGTGAACGGAGATGGGACCATGACCGCCATGACCACCCTGGCCGAGTTCGCACGCGACCCCCGCAGGCACATCGAACTCGTCGACGGGGAGATCATTGTGAGCCCGAACGCAGGGCGCCCGCACTACAGCGTTGCGCGGCGTGTCGCCAATGTTCTTGAGCAGCACGGGCTGATCTCCGGCATGGAGGCGAACTTGGTCCTGGACGACCGCGATCCGCTGCGTGCGCGAGTGCGTGAACCGGACGTGTACGTGCTCAGGGAGGAGAACGACGCCGAGGAGGACGACGGACTGTTCCAGTACGCCGAGAACGCGCTGCTGGTCGCGGAGATCGTCTCGCCGGGCTCGGGGGCGACCGACTGGATCGAGAAGATGTCCGAGTACGCGGACGCGGCGATCGCGCAGTACTGGATCCTGGAGTTCTACATCAACCGCTCACTGCACTTGTACACGTTCGACCTGGTTCGCGGCGCGTACGGCCACCGCGAGCACTGGGACAAGGACGTGGACATCGAGGTCGCCGGGACGCGGGTGCGTTTCGACGTGAGAGACCTGCTGTAGATTCCCCGGATCTCTATCCCAGCCGGTCGAACTCCAGGACTCTGAGCACGGCGCGGCCGACGCTGTCGCTGGCCGCCAGGTCCACTTCGGCGCGCAGGATCCAGTCGTGGTCGCCGGCCGGGTCGTCGAGCACCTGGCGCACCTTCCAGATCCTGTCCTGGTTGGAGTTGAGCTCGTCCTCCTCCACGAACAGCAGCTTGGGCCCGCGGGCGTCGGGGCCGGTGCGGATCTCGTCGTGCTGCTCGTAGTAGTCGCCCAGGGCCTCGTCCCAGTCCTGCTCGCCCCAGGGCCCGTCCCACTCGTCGGTCGGCGGCAGGGCGAGTTCCTGCAGGACCAGGGCGTCTTCGGCGTCGAGTTCGACCAGGGCGGCCACCTCGTCCTTCGCGGCCAGTTCGACCCTGCGGAACAGGGCGTTGCGCACCAGGACGCGGAAGGCGCGGCGGTTGGCGGTGACCGGGGGCGGGGTGTCGTCCTCGGGCTGCAGGTCGGCGAACGCGTCCGGGTTGGCCAGCGCCTCCCATTCGTCGACGAGGCTGGAGTCGACCTGGCGCACGATCTCGCCGAGCCATTCGATCAGGTCGTGCAGGTCCTCGCTCTTGGTCGCGTCGGGCACCGTGTGGCGCAGGGTGCGGTACGCGTCGGCGAGGTAGCGCAGCACGATGCCTTCGACGCGGGCGAGTTCGTAGTAGGCGATGAAGTCGCCGAACGTCATGGCCTGTTCGTACATCCCGCGCACCACGGACTTGGGGCTGACCGGGTGGTCGCCGATCCACGGGTGCACCCGCCGGTACACCTCGTAGGCGTGCCCGAGCAGTTCGTCCAGGGGCTTGGGGTAGCCGATCTCGGCGAGGCGCTCCATCCGCTCCTCGTACTCGATCCCGGCGCCCTTCATCTCCGCCACCGCCTCGCCCTTGGCCTTGTTCTCCTGGGCGGCCAGGATCTGGCGCGGGTCCTCGAGGGTGGCCTCGACGACGGAGAGCACGTCGAGCGCGTACGCGGGCGACTCGGGGTCCAGCAGGTCGAACGCGGCCAGCGCGAAGGTGGACAGCGCCTGGTTCAGGGCGAAGTCCTGCTGCAGGTCGACGGTCAGGCGCACGGTGCGGCCGCTCTCGTCCGGGGTGTCGAGCTTCTCCACGACGCCGGCGTCGAGCAGGGAGCGGTAGATCGCGATGGCGCGGTGGATGTGGCGCCGCTGCGCGGTTCTCGGCTCGTGGTTGTCCGTCAGCAGCGTGCGCATCGCCTCGAACGCGTCGCCGGGGCGGGCGATGACGGCGAGCAGCATCGCGTGGGTGACCTGGAAACGGGAGACCAGGGGTTCGGGCTCGGCCTCGACCAGCTTCTCGAAGGTCGCATCGCTCCAGGCCACGAAGCCCTCCGGGGGCTTCTTGCGGGTGTAGCCGCGCCGCCGCTTGGGGTCCTCCCCGATCTTGGCCAGGGCGCGTTCGTTCTCGATGACGTGGTCGGGGGCCTGCGCGGCGACGTAGCCGATCGTGTCGAACCCGGCGCGTCCGGCGCGTCCGGCGATCTGGTGGAACTCGCGGGCGCGCAGCATCCGCACCCGGCGCCCGTCGTATTTGGACAGGCCGGTGAACAGTACGGTGCGGATCGGGACGTTGACCCCGACGCCGAGGGTGTCGGTGCCGCAGATGACTTTGAGCAGCCCGGCCTGGGCGAGGCGTTCGACCAGCCGCCGGTACTTGGGCAGCATGCCGGCGTGGTGCACGCCGATGCCGTGGCGCACGAACCTGGACAGGGTGCGGCCGAAGCGGGTGGTGAACCGGAACGCGCCGATCAGCTCGGCGATGGCGTCCTTCTCGGCGCGGGTGGCGACGTTCACGCTCATCAGCGACTGGGCGCGCTCGATCGCGGCGGCCTGGGTGAAGTGCACGACGTACACCGGCGCCTGGCCGCCCTTGAGCAGTTCCTCGACGGTCTCGTGCAGCGGCGTCATCCGGTATGAGTACGACAGCGGCACGGGCCGCTGCGCGGAGCGCACGGTCACGCTCTCGCGGCCGGTGCGGCGCTTGAGGTCGGTTTCGAAGCGGGCCATCTCGCCGAGGGTGGCGGACATGAGCACGAACTGGGCGCGGGGCAGTTCGAGCAGCGGGACCTGCCAGGCCCAGCCGCGGTCGGGGTCGGCGTAGAAGTGGAACTCGTCCATGATCACGGTGCCGGCGTCGGCGGCGGCGCCGTCGCGCAGGGCGATGTTGGCGAGCACTTCGGCGGTGCAGCAGATGATCGGGGCGGTGGGGTTGACGGACGCGTCGCCGGTGAGCATGCCGACGTTGCCGGAGCCGAAGGCCTTGCACAGGTCGAAGAACTTCTCCGAGACCAGGGCCTTGATTGGCGCGGTGTAGTAGGAGCGCTCGCCGCGGGCGTAGGCGGCGAAGTGCGCGCCGGCGGCGACCAGGGATTTGCCGGAGCCGGTGGGGGTGGCCAGGATGACGTTCCCGCCGGTGAACAGTTCGATCAGCGCCTCGTCCTGCGCCGGGTAGAGGGTCAGGCCGCGTTCGCCGGTCCAGCCGGTGAAGGCTTCGTACAGGGTGTCGGGGTCGGTGGTGTCGGGCAGCCGTTCGAAGAGGTCCACGCCCGTCATTGTTCCAGCGCGCGCGGTTGTTGTACGCATCGTGGACGTCGGCTACCGCGTGCTCATTTTCTGCCGCTACGCTGTGCGGCCATGGCTTCGATACGGCTGTTCGGACGGGGTAGGACCCAGGCCGCGCCCGGCGGTTCGCCGGTCAGCGCGGCGCAGATCGCGCAGGTGCTGGAGCAGGTGGCGACCGCTTCGCTCTCGGCGACCTGGCGCTGCCGGCACACGGCCGGGACCAGCATCGGCGAGGGCGCGGTGGATTTCGGCGCGCGCCGCTCGCGCGCGACGGTGATCCGCGGCAGGTACGCGTTCGAGTACGTGCGCTCGGGCTCGACCGTGTATCGGACGGTGGCGCGGGTCGAGGAGCAGGGCGCGAACGGTGAAGCCGCGGCGGCCTCCTCGCGCCCGGCCGCCGTCACGGCGCAGGTCGAGCAGGAGGAGCAGGAGGAGCAGGAGCGGGACGGATCCGACCTGGAACCCGGCGAGGAAGACCTCGACCGGGAGCGGGAGCTGTTCGAGCCCGAGGGCGGCGGCGAGGGCGAAGCCGAGGATAGCGACGGCGGCGAGCACGCCGAATCCGAGGACGTCGAGGAACCCGGCGAGTCGGGCGGGTCGGATCTTGAAGCCGAAGCCGATGCTGACGACTCCGAGGACGACGCCGACGACCCTGGGGACGACGCCGAGGACGCGGACGGCGACGACAGCGATGACGACGGCAACGGCGGCGTGAAGGGCGGGCGGGACGATCTGCGGTGGCAGACGTTCTCGGAGCACGATCCGTGCGGGATGCATGCGTATGCTGAGCCGGCGGTGCTGGCGGCGGCGGTGCGCGCGGCCGGGACGGTACAGGCGCGCGACGCGCAGCAGTTCGACGGGATGACGCTCGCGGCGTACTCGGTGACGCTCAAGCCGAAGCCGGGCGACCCGGACAAGGCGCTGGCGCGCCTGGCGCGCCAGCTGCGCGACCACGGCGCGACCGTGCTGGTGGTGACGGCGTTCGTGGACGAGTCGGATTCGGGCGAGATCGATCCGAGCGACCAGGCGGATCACGGCGACGCGGACGGTTCCGACGGCGCGTCGGGCGGCGCCGGGCCGCGGATCGTGCGCGTACGGGTGCACCTGCCGTTCTGGACGCCCGCGGACGATCCGACCTGCGACCACACGGTGAGCGTTGACCTGTTCGAGTTCGGCGAGCCGGTGCGGATCGAGACGCCGGACGCGGGCAGCGCCACGCGGCGCACCTCGCGCTCGTGCGCGGACTTCTCCCTGTTCTAGACGGCGCCTCTAGCCGGCGCCCGAGACGGCGTTCGGCCGGCACCGTACCCCGCGGCATATTGCACTAGTACGGAATAGGTTTCGTACTAGTGCACACTTTCTGGCCGTGGAGCTGCGGGTTCGCGCCGCGGATCTTGCCTGACGGTAGGCTGGCGCCGCGACGCAGCCCGCGAGCGGCACGTTGATTCTTGTGGGCGGCTTGGTTTTCGGCAGCTGTGGTGTGACCAGGAAGGGCAGCGGGTGACTACGACCGTGACGGCGGCGGACGGCGGCGAGGCGGGCGCCGCGCCGGGTGGGCTTCCGGCGCGCGCGAAGGTCGCGGTGGCGGCCGGGAAGGTGACCGGCGCGGTCTCGCGCGCGGCCGGGCGCGGCTCGGGCGCGGTGATCGGCGGCCGGGTGGCGCTGCGGCTGGACCCGGAACTGCTGGAGCGGCTGACCGCCGGACGCGAGTGCGTCCTGGTGTCGGCGACCAACGGCAAGACCACCACCACACGCCTGATCGCCGAGGCGCTGCGCGCGCTGGGCCCGGTGGCCTCGAACGCGCTGGGCGCGAACATGCCGGCCGGGATCACCGCCGCCATGGCCGCCGACCGCGACGCGCGCTACGCGGTGATCGAGGTCGACGAGAAATACCTGCCGGGCGTCGCGCAGCAGACCCGGCCGAAGGCGATCGCGCTGCTCAACCTCTCCCGCGACCAGCTCGACCGCGCGGCCGAGACCCGGATGATGGCGCAGCGCTGGCGCGACGGGCTGGCCGGCACCGCCGCGACCGTGATCGCCAACGCCGACGACCCGCTGGTGGTGTGGGCGGCCGGCCTGGCACACCAGGTCGTGTGGGTGGCGGCCGGACAGTCGTGGCAGGAGGACGCCTGGTCCTGCCCGCAGTGTGGCGGCGTACTGCAACGCGAGGGCGTTCAGTGGCAGTGCGCTGAATGCGACTTCGCGCGCCCGACCCCGACATGGCTGCTGGACGGCGACGCACTGCGCGACCCGTACGGGGTGCGCACACAGCTGGGCGGGCTCAAACTGCCGGGCCGGGCGAACCGCGCGAACGCGACCAGCGCCGCCGCGGTCGCCTCCGTGTTCGGGGTCGACCCGCAGGCCGCGGTGGCGCGCATGGCGCAGGTCACGGCCGTCGCGGGCCGCTACGACACCGTCCAGTACCGCGGCCGAGCGCTGCGGCTGCTGCTGGCGAAGAACCCGGCCGGCTGGCTGGAGACCTTCGAGCTGGTGGCGACCGGCGAAACCCACCCGGTGCTGCTGAGCGTGAACGCACTGGGCCCCGACGGCACCGACACCTCGTGGCTGTGGGACGTGGACTACACGCGCCTGGCCGGCCGCCCGGTCCTGGTGATCGGGCAGCGGCGCCTGGACCTGGCGGTGCGCCTGCAGGTCGCCGGCGTGGACTTCACCGTGCACGACACGGTCGAGTCGGCCGTGGACGCGGCCGGCCCCGGCCTGATCGACGTGATCGCGAACTACACCGCGTTCCAGCAGCTTCGCCAGAAGGTGGGTGCCTGACATGGCCGGCGCGGCATCGAACGGCGGCGCCGGGCCCAGCGCGCTGCGGATCGTGTGGATCTACCCCGACCTGCTGTCCACCTACGGCGACCAGGGCAACGCCCTGATCCTGGCCTACCGGGCCGCCGCGCGCGGCCACCGGGTCGAGCGCATCGACGTGCGCAGCGACCAGGCGGTGCCCGCCGACGCGGACATCTACCTGATCGGCGGCGGCGAGGACCGCCCGCAACGGCTGGCCGCCGAGCGGCTGCGCCGCGACCCGGGCCTGGCGCGCGCGGCGGACCGCGGCGCGGCGATGCTGGCGGTGTGCGCCGGATTCCAGCTGTTCGGCCACTCGTTCTACGACGCGCAGGAGGGCGAGCTGCCGGGCCTGGGCCTGATCGACGTGACCTCCCGCCGCGGCACCGTGCGCTGCGTCGGCGAGATGCTCAGCGACCCGGACCCGGCCCTGTCGGTGGCCGGCGCCGCACTGCCGACGCTGACCGGGTTCGAGAACCACATGGGCACCACCGTCCTGGGCGCCGGAGTGCGCGCGCTGGGCACGGTGCGCAGCGGACACGGCAACGGCGCGGGCGCCGGCACCGACGGCGCGCACTGCGGCAAGATCGCCTGCACCTACCTGCACGGCCCGGTGCTCGCCCGCAACCCCGCGCTCGCGGACCTGCTGCTGGGCTGGGTGGACGGCGACCAGAGCCCCTCGCCGGTCGACGACGGCTGGCACCAGAAGCTGCGCGCCGAACGCCTAGCCGCCGTCGGCGCGTAACACCCGCCCGACACCCACCCTTCACGCACCCGCTCAAGCGCCTGCTTCAGACACCCGGCGCCGCCTGATCCCAGGCCGCGTCAGGGGACCCGCCGTCAGGTGCCCGCGCCTGTCCCCGAACCTGAACCGGTGCCCGTGCCCGCGCCGGCGGTCAGGGCGTAGCAGGCGACGGCCGCGGCCGCGGCGACGTTGAGCGAGTCGACACCGGCAGCCATCGGGATGCGTACCCGCAGGTCGCACGCGGCCAGGGCGCGCGGCGAGAGGCCTTCGCCCTCGGAGCCGAGCAGCAGCGCGACCCGTTCGCCCGGCGCGATGCTCAGCACGCGCAGGTCCACCGCGTCCGGCGCGGGCGTCAACGCCATGCACCGATACCCGTGGCCGGCCAGCAGCCCCAGGGCGCGCGGCCACGGCAGCGCCGGGTCCGCGCCCAGGCGCGCGTAGGGAACGGCGAACACGGTACCCATCGACACGCGCACCGAGCGCCGGTACAGCGGGTCGGCGCAGTCCGGGGCGAGCAGCACCGCGTCCATGCAGAGCGCGGCGGCGCACCGGAAGATCGCCCCGATGTTCGTGTGATTGTTCACCTTCTCCAGCACCACGACACGCCGCGAACGCTCCAGCAGCGCGGCCGGGTCCGGCAACGGCACCCGGCCCATCGCGGCCAGGGCGCCGCGGTGCACGTGGAATCCGGTGACCTGCTCCAGCAGCGCGCTCTCGCCGACGTACACCGGTGCCCCCGCGCGCGCGATGGACGGCGCCATCAGATCGAGCCACTTGTCCGACAGCAGCATCGAGCGCATCGGGTAGCCGGCGGCCAGCGCGCGGGCGATGACCTTCTCGCCATCGGCGATAAACAGGCCCTGCTCCGGCTCGGTGCGCTTGCGCAACTCCATGTCGGTCAGGCCCGTGTAGTCCCCCAGCCGCGGATCGTGCGCGTCCGTGACACGCACGATCAGATCGTCGGCACGCGCCGCTACGCGCTGGAGTCCGGGCACGGACACCGATCATAGGCCCGACCCGGCCCCGAGCCCGTGCCGGGTACCGCGGGCGCACCGCCGCGCGCCGCGGCGCGCCCCACCTGCCCCGGCGCGGGTTACGGGACGTCGATCAGGACTTTGCCGATGGCGCCGCCCTCGACCGCGTCGTGCGCCTGGCCGGCCTGGTCCAGCCGGTAGCGGTGCAGCGGCAGGCCGTGCTGCTCGCCCACCTTCAGCGCCCCGGCCGCGACCGCGAGCGAGACGTCCGTCACCGCGTGCGCCTTGTGCCGCTCGGCCATCGTGTACAGCAGCATCCCGGCCCAGGCGGTGTTCGCCGCCATCACCTGGCGCACCGCCAGCTGAACCTGGTCGCCGCCGTTGTTGGCGTAGAACGCGACGGTGCCGTCCGGGGCGATCACGGCCGTGTCCAGCGCCGCGTTCACGGCCGGCGCCACCTCCACGATCAGGTGCGCGCCCTCGGGGAACACCTCGCGTACCGCCTCGGCCGCGCCCGCACCCGTGTAGTCGATCACGTGGTGGGCGCCGGCCGCCGTGGCCAGGGAACCCTTCGCGGCACTGGAGACGGTCGCGGCCACCTGCGCGCCGGCCCAGCGGGCCAGCTGGATC
>JBOHCW010000175.1:0-2880 GCA_050725375.1 Actinocrinis sp.
ACCGCCGGCATCGACCTGTCGATCGGCGCGGTCATGGTGCTCTCCTCGCTGGTCATGTCGAAGCTGGTGTTCGACGAGCACGTCCCCGGGGTGCTCGCGCTGCTGGTCGGCGCGGTGATCGCGGTCATCGCGCAGGCCGTCAACGGGTTGCTGGTCACCCGGATCAAACTGCCGCCGTTCATCGTGACGCTCGGCACGCTGAGCGTGTTCACCGCCGTCACCCTGATCTACGCCAAGGGCCAGACGGTCACGCTGCAGCCGGGCGCGTTCCTGCTGTGGAGCGGCGAGACGGTGTCCATCGGCTCGCTGCATCTGACCAACGGCGTGCTGATGATGATCGGGCTCTACATCGTCCTCGGATTCGCGCTGCGCTACACGGCCTGGGGACGGCACCTGTACGCCGTCGGCGACGAGGCGGAGGCCTCGCGCCTGGCCGGCATCTCGGTCAACAGGGTGCTGCTGAGCGCGTACATGGTGGCCGGCCTCGCGATCGCGGTCGCCGCCTGGATCCTGGTCGGCCGGGTCGGCGGCGGCGACCCGAACAGCGGCCTGAACGCCAACCTGGAGTCGATCACCGCCGTGGTCATCGGCGGCACCAGCCTGTTCGGCGGCCGCGGCGTCGTGGTCGGCTCGCTGGTCGGCGCGCTGATCGTGCAGGTCTTCGACAACGGCCTGGCGCTGGCCGGCCTGGACCCCAACTACCAGGTGCTCGCGGTCGGCCTGCTGGTGATCGCGGCCGTGTCCGTCGACCAGTGGATCAGGAGCGTGAAGGCATGAGCGCGGATGCGGCGCACGCGGGGCGGCCGGTGCTGGAGGCCAGGGGACTGGTCAAGCTGTTCGGCCGCGTCGTCGGGCTCGACGACGTGGACCTGACGCTGCGCGCCGGCGAGGTGCTGGCGGTCATCGGCGACAACGGCGCCGGCAAGTCCACGCTGATCAAGTGCCTGTCCGGCGCCCTGGTCCCGGACCGCGGCGCCATCCGGGTCAACGGCGCCGAGGTGCGCTTCCGCCGGCCGCAGGACGCGCGCGAGGCCGGGATCGAGACGGTGTATCAGACCCTTGCGGTCGCCCCGGCGCTGGACGTGGCCAGCAACCTCTACCTGGCGCGCGAGCTGCGCCGCAAGGGGCCGCTGGGCAGCGTGCTGCGGATGCTGGACACCGGCGAGATGAAGCGGCAGTCCGCCGAGCACATCAGGCGCCTGGGTATCAGCACCCTGCAGAATATCGGCCAGGCGGTCGAGACGCTGTCCGGCGGCCAGCGCCAAGCCGTGGCGGTGGCCCGGGCCGGCGCGTTCGGCAGCAAGGTGGTGATCCTGGACGAGCCGACCGCCGCGCTCGGCGTGCGGGAGACCGGGCAGGTGCTCAAGCTGATCAGGGACCTGCGGGCCAACGGCCTTGCGGTCATCCTGATCAGCCACAACATGCCCAACGTCTTCGAGGTCGCCGACCGCATCCACATCCAGCGGCTCGGCGCGTGCGTGGGCGTCATCTCGCCGAAGACGCACACGATGGAGGACGCCGTCGCGATCATGACCGGCGCGCGCAAGCTCACGCCCACGGCGGACTGACGGCCGGATGAGCGCGACGACGGGCGGCCCGGCGGCCGGCGTGTCCAAGGCGGGCGCCTACACGGTCACCCGCGGGCACGCCGGCACCGAGCCGGTGGTCACCGTGTCAGCGCCCGACGACGCCACGCGCGTGACGGTGGCGCTGCGCGGCGCCACGCTGCTCAGCTGGCAGGTCGACCGGCTCGGCACGCCCTTCGACCTGACCGACGGCTACCGCGACGAGGCGGAACTGCGGGCCCAGGACGGAGTGCGCAACGGTGTGCTGGCGCCGTTCCCCAACCGCGTGGCCGACGGACGGTACGCGTTCGCGGGCGCGCGGCACGACCTGCTGCCGGGCCGGTCCGCGCCCCGCCTCGTCTACCACGGCTTCGCGCGAGAGCTCCCCTTCGCCCTCGCTGAAGCCGTGGTCCAAGCAGACACCGCACGCCTGGTTCTTACGTCCCGCATCGACCCCGACCGGCATCCCGGCTATCCCTTCGCGCTCGATCTGGACGTGACGTACCAGGTCACCGAACGCGCTGTCGAGATCGAGATCGGCGTGACGAACACCGGCCGCCTGCCCGCGCCGTACGCCGCCGGCTGGCACTCGTACTTCCGGCTGCCGGGAGTGGTCGACGACTGGACGCTCCAGATCCCCGCCGGCACGCTCGTGCGCACCGACGACGACCTGATCCCGCTGGACGGCGCCGATGCGTACGCGCCGCTCGACGGCCTCCCGGCGCAGGACTTCCGCCACCCTCGCGACCTGGCCGGACGAGTGATCGATGCCTGCTTCACCACGCTACGCGCCGGCACGGAACAGAGGGCTGAGACGATCCTGCGGCACCGCCGCGCCGATGACGAACTGCGCGTCTGGCAGCACTCTGGTTCCCTGCACGTGTTCACCGGCGACACGCTCGCACGCGACCGGCGGCGCAGTATCGCGCTCGAACCGGTGGAGACGGTCACGAACGCGTTCAACCGTGCGGACAGTGCTCTAGCCATCACCCTCGACCCGGGCGCGCGCCGCACGTTCCGGTTCGGCGCGGCCTACCGTCCGCCGCGGGCACAGCGGTCAGCGGGCGCGCAGACCCGGGACCGGGATTAGCGGCCCTGTCGCGCGCGGACAGAGCACCGCGCCCGACCGGCGGGTGGATCTGCGGACGCCGTGCGAGCCCCGAAACGGGACTGACCGCCCGCCGAAACGGAGGCATGGCACGGTCCCGGCCCGCCCGGCAAGGGCGGACCGGGACCGTCGGGCCGATCAGGACAGCTTGATCAGCCGCCACTGCTGGTTGGCGCCGCCGTTGGTGTCCCACTCGACCACCGCGGC